>JBPEXS010000509.1:0-5990 GCA_052031325.1 Thalassolituus sp.
TTACTCCGGAGTTCCGTAACCGTCTCGACAGTATCATTCAGTTTGCTCCGCTAAGTCGCGACACGATTCTGCATGTGGTCGACAAGTTCCTGGTTGAGCTTCAGGCTCAGCTTGATGACAAGGCAGTTATGCTGCACGTGTCTGATGAAGCGCGTGCCTGGCTGGGTGAGCATGGGTACGACGAAAAAATGGGTGCACGCCCAATGGCCCGTCTGGTTCAGGAGAAAATCAAAAAGCCGCTGGCAGAAAAGATTCTCTTTGGTGAGCTGATCAAGGGTGGGGACGTCGATGTTCTGGTATCGGATGGTGAGTTGTCACTTGAGATTCCAGAGGCGGTGCCTGCCTGAATTCGTTCCGGGGATATTTCCCGGGAGCAGACAAGAGGAAGCTGGCGAAGAGAACCTTCGCCAGCGAACGGCCTTAACGGGCGCGGTAAGTGATGCGTCCTTTGCTCAGGTCGTAAGGGGTCAGTTCCACCTTAACCTTATCGCCGGTCAGAATACGGATATAGTTCTTACGCATTTTGCCTGAGATGTGTGCAGTCACAACGTGACCGTTCTCAAGCTTTACCCGGAACATTGTGTTTGGAAGCGTATCAATAACTTCGCCTTCCATTTCAATGTGATCGTCTTTTGCCATTCGTCACCTGTTTAAAAAGCATTCAGAAGGCGCGCATTCTGCCTCAATTGCCCCAAGATAGCAAAGTCAAACCTGTGGCAGTGGCTGCCATACCCCACTGATAAAGCCCTCCAGTGGACTGAAGCGGGTTTTGTATTCCATTTTCCGGCAACCTTCGACCCTGAACCCCAGATAATTGAAAGGCTTGTCGATGGCTTTTGTCAGTTCATTCAACTTCATGATCATGACGGTTCCTACCGAATAAGCACTGTAATCGGGGTCAAAAAAGCAGTATACCGATGACAACCCGTCATCGAAGGTATCAAACACCATGGTTGCAATCAGTCTGTCTTTATCCCAGGCGTTCAGATAGCGGGTTGTACCAAAACCATCGACCAGAAATTCCTGAAAAGACTGCAGAGAGGGTGGGTACATATCACCGTCGCTGTGTCGCTCGCTGATGTAGCGTTCGTACAGCTCATAATGTGCTTTGTCTGCAACAGGTTCAGATACAGACAGCTGCCAGTGGCGGGCTTTGCGCAATAGTTTTTTTAGATTGCGGCTGATGTTCATATCTCTGACCCGCAGGCGCACTGGTACGCAGGCCTGACATGCCGGGCAATCGGGCCGGTAGAGCAGGCGGCCACTGCGCCTGAAACCCATGCGATTGAGTGAATTCAGCTCTTCAGGACTAAGGTTTATCCGTGGGTCGACATATTGGCTACGGGCCTCCTGGTCAGCCAGGTAGCCGCAGCTATGTGTCTCGGAGGGTGTGTAGAGCATCAGTGTTTTCATAACTCTGAGCTTACCTCAGTGTGACCGGCAGGGGTGGAATTGTCGGGCTTTGAACGGCTTCTCTTAACCGTGTCTCAAACTCTTCGCGCATCAGCTCGCGGATACCGAAGCGTGCCAGGTGATCCGTACGCATCTGGCAGTCGATCAGGCGGATCCCTAGTCGGAACAGGGTTGGAGCTGCAGTGGCAAATGCGATTTTGGAGGCGCCGGATACCCGGGAGTACATTGATTCGCCAAACAGAGCCTGGCCGATAATCAAACCGTAAAAGCCACCTGCCAATGCCCCATCGGGTGTCCAGCACTCGACACTCAGTGCCCGGCCTGACGCGTTGAGGCGTGGGTACCCGTTGAGGATCTCCTGGTCGATCCATGTCCCCGATTCTGATTTTCGTGGTGTTGCACATCCCTCAATAATCCGACGGAAGGCGAGATTACTGGTAATCCTCAGTTCTGTTCGTCTGCATTCTTTGGCAATGCTGCGCGGAATGCGGAAGCTGTCGGGAGTAATGACAGCACGAGGGACCGGAGACCACCATAAGCGGGTATCTCCGGGGTCGTTCCAGGGGAATATCCCCCGGCTGTAGGCGGCCTGAAGCCACAATGGGGATAAAGACCCGCCGGAGGCCAGTAAACCCGGGGGCTCAGCCAGAGCCTGGTGGGTATCCGGGAAGACCGGGAAGCCAAATTGTGCCGGGGAAGTTTCTGGTTCCATGTCGGGCCGTTTTGCGTGATAGAATCAAATTTTATTGGACGGAATCAGGACATTATCTTGCCTACCAAGCAAGCTGAGCAAGAAGTCACCACAGTGAAACCACGCCAGAAACGACACGACGTCTTATTTCTGCTTCTGTTTCTCGGTTGCCTGCTGCTGTTTATCTCACTCTTCAGTTATAGCCCGGATGACGCTGCCTGGTCAGTAGAAGGTAACGCTCCGGTTGCCAATCTGGCCGGTCAGGCCGGTGCCTGGCTGTCAGACCTGCTATTTCATCTTCTCGGCTTTCTGGCCTACGCCTTTCCTGCTCTCGTGTTGGCTAAGATCTGGCTCTTGCTGAGACGTCGCTCGTCTGAAAATGATCTGCCATGGTGGTTGCGCGGTTTCGGATTGTTGCTGACTCTGGTCTCGCTTTCCGGTCTTGCGGCGATGAGCATCTGGCCTGCAAACCATCTGCCTGCAGGTCCGGGCGGTATGGCTGGTAACCTGATCCTCAGTGGTCTGGTGCCTTTTCTTGGTTTTGCAGGCTCGGCGCTGACTCTGACTGTCATGTTGGCACTGAGTCTGGTGCTGTTTCTGGATTTTTCCTGGCTGCATTTCTTTGAGCGCCTCGGAAATGCCATTCTGAGTCTGGGCCGGTTTCTCAGAAACAGGGCTAAGTCCACAGATGATTCTGTCGATGTAGAGTTGTTGTCTGATGGCGCTGATACCACGACGGCCCAGAAACCCCTTGTCCAGTCCGATGCTGAGATTTCAGAACAGGAACAAACTGAGACTACCAGGAAAAAGCGCTCTCTCTGGCGTAAAAAGAAAGAAGCGGTTGCAGCAGATCCCGAAGAGCCAGTTTTTCCGGAAAGTTCTGAATATCCCGATGGACTTGATGGCCTGCCACCCTGGTCAGCGGATGACGATCATCAGCCTGCAATGGGCGCTGCACGAAAGGTGGTACCTGCCAAGCCAAAAACCGCGACCAGTAATAAGGTAACAGCCAACGCTGAGCCAGAAGCTGAAATCCCTATTCAGCCGCTCGAAAAACGTGAGTCTGCGCCCAGTGAACGTGCCCGCCGTGAGCAGCAGGGTAGTCTGTTTAAGTCACCGCAGCCTTTGCCTTCTATTTCGGTGCTGGATCCACCGCGAACCAATCAGAAGCCCGGATTTTCACCCGAGCGACTGCGTGAAATGTCGCGCCTTATCGTCCAGAAGCTCGCAGATTTTGGGGTCAAAATCGAAGTCACGGCGGTGGCACCGGGGCCGGTTATTACCCGCTTTGAAATTCAGCCGGCACCCGGCGTAAAGGCCAGCAAAATTTCAAACCTGGCGAAAGACCTTGCCCGCTCCATGGCCATGGTCAGTGTCCGCGTGGTGGAGGTTATTCCGGGCAAAACGTCCATGGGTATCGAGGTGCCGAATGAAGACCGGGCAGTCGTCTCGCTGTCTGAGGTGCTGCAGTCTCAGGATTACGATAAGAGTAAATCGCCGCTGACCATGGCGCTGGGCCATGACATCGCCGGTAACCCAGTGATTACGGACCTGGCGCGGATGCCACACCTTCTGGTAGCCGGTACTACCGGCTCCGGTAAGTCGGTGGGTGTGAATGCCATGATTCTCAGTCTGCTTTTTAAAGCGACGCCAGAAGAAGTGCGCCTGATCCTGATTGACCCGAAAATGCTCGAACTCTCAGTGTATGAGGGCATTCCACATCTGCTGACGCCAGTCGTGACGGACATGAAAGAAGCGGCCAGCAGCCTGCGTTGGTCTGTGGCTGAAATGGAACGTCGTTACATGCTGATGTCAGCGATGGGTGTGCGGAATATTGCGGGCTACAACAAGAAGGTAAAGGAAGCCATTGATGCTGGTTCGCCGATTCCTGATCCCCTTTGGAATATCACAGAGTCCTTCGACACTACACCCCCTACACTGGAGCCTCTGCCTTATATCGTCATCGTCATCGATGAATTCGCCGATATGATGATGATCGTCGGTAAGAAAGTGGAAGAGTTGATTGCCCGTATTGCACAGAAAGCCCGTGCCGCGGGTATACACATGATTCTGGCCACGCAACGCCCATCGGTGGATGTGATTACGGGCCTGATTAAAGCGAATATTCCGACCCGTATCGCTTTCCAGGTCTCCTCTAAAATTGATTCCCGCACCATTCTTGATCAGGGTGGGGCTGAGCAGTTGCTGGGCCATGGCGACATGCTGTTTATGCCACCCGGCAATGCTCTGCCTGAGCGGGTTCATGGTGCCTTTGTTGATGACGATGAAGTTCATCGCGTCGTGGCAGAATGGAAGCAGCGTGGGGAACCGGATTACATCGAGGAAATCACACAGGTAGGCGAAGACGGACAGATCCCCGGCGCTGGCGGTGCCGGTGAAGAGGGCGGAGAACAGGATGAACTGTTCGATCTGGCAGTGGCTTTCGTCACCGAAAGTGGTAAGTGCTCCATCTCGTCGGTGCAGCGCAAGCTGCGCATTGGCTACAACCGTGCTGCGCGCCTGGTTGAGAGTATGGAAGCCGCTGGCGTTGTTTCACCACCGGCGCACAATGGCTCACGTGAGGTGCTTGCCGGGGCTGCGCCAGGTTCAAACGGGTAAAGCATTCAGGAAAAATGATGAAAATAATAAAACAGGCGCTGACATCAGTCGTATTCGGACTGACGCTAGGTTTTGCGGCAGTCAGTATCAGTGCCGCGGACGATACAACAACGGCTAGCGATAATGCAGCACTGAATCACTTTATTGCTCACCTCAAGCAGGTGAACGATATGGAGACGCACTTTGAGCAGGTCACTGCTGACCCGGATGGGAATGAGCTTCAGTCTCTCAGTGGAACACTGGTTGTGGCGCGACCCGGCAAGATGCGCTGGCAGACGGAGCCACCTTACGAACAGCTGGTTGTGTCTGACGGCCAGACTCTGTGGATCTATGATATGGATCTTGAGCAGGTCAGCATCCGCGAACTGGAACAGCGTCTTCAGGATACTCCTGCACTTCTGCTCAGTGGCGACACCTCTGAAATCAGTGCGAACTACAATGTGTCTGAAACCGTCGCAGGATCGACTGATCGTTATCAGTTAATTCCTAAGGATAACAGTCAGTTATTCGATTATCTTGAGTTTGATTATGAAGAGGATGTGCTGTCGGTCATGCGTATTTTTGATGCAACCGGGCAGATTACAGAAATCCGCTTCACAGGGTCACAAGTGAACCAGGGGGTTGATTCAGCCGCATTTACCTTTGATGTGCCTGACGGTATCGATGTTATCGATGGGCGTCATGGCCGCTGATCTGTTTGGCGACCAGAAACCGTATGAGCCACTCGCCTCCAGGTTGCGCCCCGCGAGTCTGGACGAGTATGTAGGCCAGTCGCAGGTGGTTGGACCGGAGACCCCGCTGCGTCGAGCACTGGAATCCGGTCAGATCTATTCGTTGATTTTCTGGGGGCCTCCCGGTGTGGGCAAAACCACACTGGCCCGGCTGATAGCTGGTTATATCGATGCTTCGTTCCTGTCCGTCAGTGCCGTGATGTCGGGCGTTAAGGAGATCCGGGAGGCAGTTTCTCAAGCCCGGCAGTCTGCTGCTCAGGGACGCAAAACCATTCTGTTTATTGATGAGGTGCATCGCTTCAACAAATCTCAGCAGGATGCCTTTCTGCCGTACGTTGAAGACGGAACCTTTATTTTTATCGGTGCGACCACCGAAAATCCATCCTTCGAGCTGAATAACGCGCTCCTGTCCCGTGCCCAGGTCTGCGTTCTCAAGTCACTGGCGGATGATGAGCTGCTGACGGTGCTTACACGTGGTCTCGACGAGCAGGGTGTGACTCAGTCGGACCCTGAGCCTGTGAATATTCTGGCTAAAG
>JBPEXS010000051.1:0-3224 GCA_052031325.1 Thalassolituus sp.
CGTGGATGTGGTTATTGATGGGGGGTTCTGTGGGTTTGAAGCCACGACCGTGATTGAAATGACTGAAGAAGTGCCTGAGCTGCTGAGGCAGGGGGTAGGGGACGCGAGCGCGTTTGTGTGATTAGGTGTGGCTGAAAGCACCGAGAGCCTTCAGGATTAACGGATCCTGAAAGTTCTCAATCCAGAATTGAGTTTTTGTTTTCAGGCGTGGACCAACGCCTACGAAACGCCATCCTAACTCAGCGGTAGCACAGGCATCCCACTCGCCATCGCCAAAATACACCGGGTTTTCGTTCGGCTTCATTTTTTCGAGACATTCCAGCATGATCTTGGATCTTTCTGCCGCATTATCACTGCTGGCAATATACTGTGGAGTTGGCAGACCCGCAGCTTTCATTTTGAGTTTTGCGGTACAACCCCAGCCACCGGTAGCAATTCCATAAGGGATATCTGCAGCACAGAGTTTTTCTAACATTTCTCTGGCGCCCAATATGGGTTCAATCTGATAACCGCTTGCAAACAGAGTCTTCATTTTTCTGAAAAAAATGTCTTTTATTTCAGATTCAATGACGTGATCGAACTCAACTTCTGCATCACTGAATATCTCTTTAAGAAGCCCTGAATCAGTGACGTTTGTGTAGTCATTCCAGTCTTTCCTGAACTGCTTAATCCCGGTTATTTCAGTAATAGCCTCTTTAAAGTATGCGTCATCAAAGTCCGTACTTTGAATAAGAGTGCCGTCCAGATCGAAAATGATGGTGTCACCTCTGGAAATCATTCTTTATTCTTCAAAGCTACCGTAGAGAGATATCACACCGTTACATGCAGCTTTTTCAGCAGCACCATCACCAGCGCAAATAAAGCGACCTGCATCATGATCATGGTGATGCCAAACTCAATAATGGCCCAGACCGAATACATCAGCATCGGTGTCAGTAATGCAGTCAGGCATAAACGAGGGCGTTGTTTGAAAATGGCGGTGCCGATTCCATAGGTCGACATGGCGATGATGGTCAGGATGGACACTGAAACCAGGTAGCTGATGGCCGTCACCAGATAAAAGCTGAACTGAGACTGAGGGAAGAGTTCAGGCAGTGGAACAGCGGCACCGTAACCGAGGGCGGTTACCAGTAACGCGCTGAGCAGCAGGCCCATAGCGAGCGAAAAGAGTGCTTCTTGCCAGGTTTTCATCATCGCGTCCTTGTGAATGATTGCCTTTCATTATATCGCTTGAGCTGGAACGACCAAATACGGGTTATGGGGCCAATTGTCCGTTTTGCTGAGCGCTTGTTCCTTCATGAATGGCCTTTAACGACGATGAGCCCAGAATAGTCCGGGTTCTTTCAGCCGATTCTTTTGTTCTGACCGGAGGCCAGATGGCTCAAACTCTGCCTGATTGCCCCTTGCTGACACTGGAGCCTACTTTTCTGAACCCGGAAAAGGCACAGCAGTTGTTCTTGTCTCTGCTTCATCAACACGACTGGCCAGAAAGTGAATATGAGGTCTTTGGAAGGCGTTTCTCACTGCCCCGGCAGCAGACCTGGCATGCCGATGAGGGTATTGTCTACAGCTATCACAACAACCTGCTGCAGACCCGGGCCTGGACTCCGGTTTTGCAGAGTCTGAGAGGGCAGGTTGAAACGGCAACAGGTAGTCGCTTCAACGCGGTTCTGGTGAATCTATACCGCAATGGAAACGACTATGTTGGTTGGCACAGTGATGACGAGAAAGAAATGGGAGATGAGCCTGTCATCGCCTCCTTGTCGCTGGGGGCTGAGCGGCTGTTTTCCTACCGTGAGCGACAGGATATGTCTGATGATTTGCATAACGGCTTGTTTCAGGACCAGCGCCGCACCGGCCAGGTTTTACTGCCATCCGGCAGTCTGGTGATGATGCAGGCTCCGTTTCAGCAGGCGTGGGAACACGCCGTGCTGAAAGATGCCACAGAGACGCCCAGAATCAATCTCACCTTCCGCTACGTTTATCCGCCGCAAACCCGCTGAACTGTCGGCATAGGCCGGTCTGTCAGTGTCCTTCAGGGGCGCCATCCGGTATCATCCGCCTTTGACTGCGACATCTGATTTTTTAAGGCCTCTGCATGACCAAGCAACGCGTTCTGACCGGTATTACCACCACCGGTACGCCCCACCTGGGTAACTATGTTGGCGCTATCCGTCCGGCGATTGAAGCCAGCCGCGATACCAATAATGAATCGTTTTACTTTCTGGCTGATTTTCACGCTCTGATAAAGTGTCATGAACCGGATGCGGTTCATCAGTCTGGTAAAGAAATCGCCGCTACCTGGCTGGCGCTCGGTCTGGATACCGATAACGCCGTGTTCTATCGTCAGTCGGATATTCCAGAGATTCCGGAACTGACCTGGATTCTGAACTGTGTCTGCGCGAAGGGTCTGATGAACCGTGCGCATGCCTACAAAGCCGCCGTGGATGCCAACCTGGAAGAAGGTGAAGATGCGGATAAGGCCATCACCATGGGCCTGTTCAGTTACCCCGTGCTGATGGCAGCGGACATTCTGATGTTCAACGCCAACAAAGTCCCTGTTGGTAAAGACCAGATTCAGCACGTAGAAATGGCCCGCGATATGGCCGGTCGTTTCAACCACATCTTCTGTAAGAAAGAACCGCTGCTGACACTGCCGGACTATCAGGTCGACGATAACGTCGCCGTTCTGCAGGGGCTGGACGGCCGCAAGATGAGTAAGAGTTACGGCAACACCATCCCACTGTTCCTGCCTGAAAAGAAAATGCAGAAGCACATCAACAAGATCAAAACCAACCTGCTGGAGCCGGGTGAGCCGAAAGACCCGGATACCTCAACGGTATTCCAGATCTGGCAGGCATTTGCCACGGCCGAGCAGACCGCTGAGATGCGCCAGGCATTCGCTGATGGTATTGGCTGGGGCGATGCCAAGAAGAAATTGGGTGCTCTGATCAATGAAGAGATCGCCGAGGCTCGCGAGCGTTACGAAGATCTGCTGGCGCGCCCGGTGGATATCGAAGCCGAACTGCAGAAAGGTGCGGAAAAAGCCCGTGCCGTGAGTCGCCCATTGCTGGAGCAGATCCGCGAAGCCACGGGCATCCGCAAGATCGTCTGATTAACCAACGGCGTTAAAGCATGAGCGAAACGGACGTACAGAACAGCGCAGACTCTCCGGAGGAAGCCTCGCAAAAGGTCTCTGAACGAGAATCAAAAGCTGCAACAAA
>JBPEXS010000510.1:0-1208 GCA_052031325.1 Thalassolituus sp.
CATCGCGTAACCGCATCATCAGTGGCCTCTGTCAGACCGTACTGATTGTTGAAGCCTCGGTTCAGAGTGGCTCTATGATCACAGCGCGGCTGGCAGCCGATCAGGGCCGGGATGTGCTGGCGCTGCCTGGGGCCGTGAATAATCCCTTATCCGCCGGGCCGCATCAGCTGATCCGTGATGGTGCTCTGCTGGTGGAGAATGCAGAGCAGATTCTGGAAGCCATGGATTTATCGCTGCCTCTGAGTGGAACCCCGGCAACCCACTCAGCAAACCACTCAGCAAACCACTCAGCAAACCACTCAGCAACCCATCCCGAACCACCACCGGCACTGGTGACTATGGTCGATTACAGCACCACGGCTACCGATGTGATCGGTCTGCGGGCGGGTCTGTCCCCTTCAGAGTTGATGACACAACTGCTTGAACTCGAACTGAACGGCTGGATACGTCAGCAACCGGGCGGGTATGTGCGTCTGCGTTGATCATTGTCGTTGTGCTGTGCTTGTCGTTTACGCCCTGCTCATATAAGGTTCGCTGCTCTCTGACCTGATTTATTTCTGTACAACTCATGACTCAAGCCATGAAGCCAACCTCGTCCTCTGACCGACCCCACAATCCGTGGCACCTGCAACAGGCGGCGGCCTGCATCCGTAACGGTGGCGTGATCGCGTATCCTACCGAAGCGGTCTGGGGGCTGGGTTGTGATCCGGCCAACGACGCGGCGGTACGCCGTATTCTGGCTCTGAAAAAGCGCCCGATAGAGAAAGGTCTGATTCTGATCGGCTCTGATCTGGCGCAGTTTGAAGGCTGGATCAAGCCCCTGAGTCCTGAAGATCTGGCGCAGGTGCAGGCGACCTGGCCCGGCCCGGTCACCTGGGTTCTGCCCTGTTACGATGAGGTGCCGGAGAGCGTGCGTGGCAAGCACGACAGTGTGGCCATCCGTATTACCGCGCATCCTCAGGTCCGTGCCTTGTGCGAGCTGACCGGCCCCCTGATTTCAACCTCGGCGAATCCTGCCGGGCGTGAACCTGCCCGCTCTAACCTGCGTGTGCGCCAGTATTTCAGCCGTGGTGTGGATTATCTTCTGCCCGGTGCCCTGGGTGGCCGTAATGCCCCGTCTGAAATCCGAACCCTGACCAATCAGCGACTGCGCTGATCGCTGTTTTCTGGAGAAGTTTTATGTCCGCCCCTTGTGATATCGCCGCCGT
>JBPEXS010000511.1:0-1404 GCA_052031325.1 Thalassolituus sp.
GTCTGTCGGTTTCTCTCAACCAGGCAATGAACCCTTAGTCAGGTTACTCTTCTCATAGATCATAACCGTTCTGGAGAAGCCTCATGCTACGCGTCCCCTTTATTGCCAACGCTTTTAATACACCTGCAATAAGAACTCCTGTTTTTAATACCCAGGCTGTAGCCGACCGCTCCTTAGTTGTTGCGGCTTTTTTCGTATCGGTCATGGTCACGTCGGTATTCTACTTTCTGACGTTCAGCCCGAAGGCTGCGGCAGATACTGTGGAATACCGCATTGATAACCTCAAAGACAATGTCTGGCGCTTTACTGCCGGCCCTTACCGGTCGGCTTTTATGGTGACTGACGAAGGGATATTTCTCACCGACCCGATCAGTACCGAAGCTGCCCAATGGCTTAAAACTGAGCTGCGCAAACGCTTCGAACAGCCTGTGCGCTATATGGCCTACAGCCACAGTCACCCTGATCATGTTCAGGGTGGCCAGGTACTCGATTCTGACTCGGTTACCGTCATCGCTCATGAGCTGGCCGATGAAGATATCCGCATGACCAGAATACCAACCGCACTCCCTGAGCTGACCTTTCCTGATGACCTGATCATCAGACTTGGGGACAGCCAGGTAGAGCTTCAATACCACGGCACGAATAACGGCCGTGGTAACGTCAGTATGCGGTTTATGCCCGCGAACGTTATGTACGTCGTCGACTGGATTGTGATTGGCCGCATGCCTTACAAAAACCTGATGGGTTACGACATCAACGGCATGATTCACTCCACCCGCGACATCGTTAACGCCGAGCCCTTTGATCTGTTTATTGGCGGGCACGCAGATACCGGCACTCAAGAAGATGTCGAAGCCTACCTGCGTTATCTGGAAACGCTTTACGCCGCAGTACGTGATGGCATGCTGGAGGGTAAAAACCTGGAAACACTACAGAAAGAAATCCGACTGACCGATTACAGTCACCTGCGGATGTACGACGAGTGGCTGCCGCATAACATTGAAGGGATATACAACACCCTACTGACAATGTCGTATTTTAATTTCCGTGAAGACACCAGCGGCGAGCTGTGACAGGCGACGGTGGTTCAGGCGCAAAACTATCCGGACTTCAGTTTTTTTTCATTGCCGATTCTGATGATCGGCTCTGGGTGAGTAGCGTTTTCATGCTTTCAAAGGAATGAACACATTGAAAAAATCCGATGGCTTTTCCACTTTACGGGCTTTGAAATTAACGACTCTTTTGACTCTATTGCTGTCCACAATATCACCCGTAAAAGCCGGGCCGGTTTCGCAGACTCTAGAAAGACAGGATGGATCGGCGATCCACTTTTATCTGATCGGTAGCGAGGAACAGTCTGCGAAAAAGTCGCTGGTTTTATTACTGCAGGGGTCAGATTGTCGC
>JBPEXS010000512.1:0-1814 GCA_052031325.1 Thalassolituus sp.
CTGTCGAGTGTCAGCGGCTGGTGCTTGAGCGCATTCTCCGTGTGCAGAGCGCGCTTAGGAATTGCCGCCATGCCTCCGCAGGCGATGCGGATGTCATGGATGGTGCTGCCATCGGTTTTCAGCCAGATGGCCATCATCAGCGCCGAGATGTCGTCGTCGCTGCGTTTGCTGATCTTCCAGCAGAACAGACGCTCATCGGCGGCCAGCTTTTTCACTTTCACCGCCGAAATGTATTCACCTTTGCGCAGGGCCGTCTGTTTATAGTTGATAAAGAAGTCCTGCAGGGGCAGTTCCCGCGGACCGTCCACGCCATTGAGCAACAGCGTGGTACTGAGGGATAAAAAAACGGGTGGCATATCACCAATAGGTGATGCGTTGGCAATATTGCCACCCAAAGTGCCCAGGTTACGGATCTGCCGTGAGGCGATCCGGTGGACTAACCGGGCGATCGAAGGAAAGGGGTGTTCCAGCCCGGATTCCAGACTGGTGTATGACGTCATGGCGCCGATCACGATGTCATCGTCCTGCTCGCAGATGCCATACAGCTCGGGGATGCGTTCAAGCTGAATAATGGTGTCAGGCGCTTTAAAGCGTTGGGTCAGTTCGAGGCCAAGATCCGTACCACCGGCCCAGAGCAGGGCATCTGGCTCGGTAGCCAGCAGGGTATTGAGTTCGGATTTGCTGGTTGGCTGATACAGCTTACGGCCAGACTGTTCGAGTAGTGGCTTGCCCGGTTCAGGAGACCAGTGCTGAACCGGTGCCTCAATAGATGTTGCAAGATCGGTCTGCGGGTAATCACCCAATGCTTTTGCCGCACGCACGATCGGCGTGTAACCGGTGCAGCGGCAGAGGTTGCCTGACAGGGCATGATGGATGGCATCGTCAGTCAGACTGTCGAGTGGCTGCCCCGCCTGCAGCGTCTGCTGGTACAGCGCCGCTAATGACATGACCACACCGGGTGTGCAGAAGCCGCATTGAGCCCCATGAAAGTCGACCATCGCCTGCTGCACCGGGTGCAATGTATTCAGACCGGGAACGCCCAAAGAAGAGGCAGTAAACAGATAACGGTTGTGTAAGTGCCCCAATAAGGCAATGCAGGAGTTGATGGTATAAAAGGTCAGACCACTATCAGAAGGCTCAGCCACCATCAGAGTGCAGGCACCGCAATCGCCAGCGGCGCAGCCTTCCTTCACTGAAGTCTGCATCAATTCAGTGCGCAAATAACTCAGAATGGTCGATGACGGATCAATATCGACCACTTCATGACATTCCGAATTCAGAAAAAAACGTATCACTTGCTGTCCTGTTAACACGGTTACGGGGGCGCAGATGCCATTACCGGCAAGAATATCCGGCGAAAAGGCTGAAAAATGGCTGTCTGGCGGGCTTATTAGTTATAGCAGACACCAGCAAATACCTGACCAAGTAGTCAGGAATGATACCAAAGTGGTCAATCCGCGTACAAATATTCTACTGGCAAGGCCTTTGCTAATTCCTGTCCGGGTGGTCAGGTTTGTAAAACTTCGCGTTTCCTGACAACGCCCTACAGTCTCTTCGGCGACTGCTCTGATACCCATGTACACAACAGGATTACACATGCTCTTCCGCCAACTGACCCGCCGGACCCTGATGACGATAGGCGTTATCAGCGGACTGACTATGCCCGCCATCAGCCAGGCCGATTGGTTTGATGACTTCCGCGAGACAGCCAGCGATGAAGAACTCTACGCCCTGCTCTATGCCATGCCGAAAGGTGGTGACCTGCACCACCATTTATCGGGCTCTGCGTTTTCCGAGTGGTGGTATGACGAAAT
>JBPEXS010000513.1:0-4821 GCA_052031325.1 Thalassolituus sp.
GGTCTGATTGGTTGTGAATTCGCCAACGACCTGAGCAATGGTGGCTACGAGGTTTCCGTGGTTGCGCCTTGTGAACGTATCTTCCCGACTCTGCTGCCTCCGGCTGCTGCCGACGCCGTTCAGGCCGGTCTGGAAAGCCTGGGCGTGAAGTTCCATCTTGGACCATACGTCAGCAAACTGGAACGCAACGGTGATTCCGCTGTCGCAACACTGAGTGACGGCACCATCGTCGAAACCGACGTAGTGGTATCGGCCATCGGTCTGCGTCCGCGTCTGGAAATGGCCGCATCCGCTGGCCTGGCCGTAAACCGTGGTATCGTCACCAACCGTCTGCTGGAAACCAGTGCGGCGGATGTCTACGCACTGGGTGACTGTGCGGAAGTCGAAGGTCTGGTACTGCTGTACGTACTGCCGCTGATGGCCTCTGCCCGTGCTCTGGCCAAGACCCTGACCGGCACCCCGCAGGAAGTGGCTTACGGCGTTATGCCAGTCACTGTGAAAACACCGGTAACACCGGTTGTGGTTGCGCCACCGGCGGCCGGTACAGAAGGTGACTGGACTGTGGACGGTGAAGGTAGCGACATTCAGGCCGAATTCCGCAACAAAGACGGTGAATTGCTCGGTTATGCTTTGACCGGAGCAAAAGTAGTGAATAAAGTAGCACTCAACAAAGAATTACCGGCCATCCTCGCCTGATTCTCTGTAAACATACTAACAATAGATGAAAGGATAAAAACATGCGCAAACCTGAACTGGCTGCTGCCATTGCTGAACAAGCTGATCTGAGCAAAGAAAAAGCAGCTGAAGTCGTTACCGCGTTCACTGACCAGATTGCCAAAGCGCTGAGCGAAGGCGATTCTGTATCACTGATCGGTTTCGGCACTTTTGAAGTCCGTAACCGCGCTGAGCGTCAGGGTAAGAACCCACAAACCGGTGAGCCAATCACCATCGCCGCTGCTAAAGTTCCTGCATTCAAGCCAGGTAAAGCGCTGAAAGAATCTGTACAGTAAGACAGTTATCCTTTCTGTTAAGAGCCCTGCACTGCAGGGCTTTTTTGTGCCCGGCATTTCTCTCCTATCTCTCTCCGAGCCCCCTCCATCCGGCTCAGCCTTGTCGAACCTCTGGCAGACAACCACGTACCAATCACGTACCAATGACGTACCAATGACGTACCAATGACGCTGCCAGCATCGCATAACTGACATCGTACGGGTGAATACTCGCTGGTATGATGTGCCGCTTTGTTGTCACCTGTTGACTGAGACACCCCATGAATTTGACCCGCCGTATCCTGATTGCCATGGTCGCCGCCATCCTGTTGGGAAAACTCTCGCACGATCTGTTAGCCGCCCCCGACATCAGCACAAGCCTGCATTTTGTCCTGCATGATCTGCTGGCCGACGGCCTGTTTGCCTTAATCGGCAAGATCTTTGTTGCCAGTCTCAAACTGATGGTTGTACCTATCGTCTTTGTCTCCCTGGTCTGTGGTGTGGCCAACCTGACAGACCAGAGCACACTCGGACGCATGAGTATCAAAACCATTGCCCTCTATATGATCACCACGTCCGTGGCGATCTCGATGGCACTGTTTTTTGCCAACCTGATTGATCCGGGTAAAGGCGCTGCGATGACCTCGGACAGCACTTTTTCTCCGCCAGAAAGCATTCCCTTCCTTGAGGTGGTTGCCAATATTTTCCCCACCAATCCGGTCGCAGCCATGGCTGAAGGCAACATGCTGCAGGTGATTGTCTTCGCCATTCTTATCGGTATGGCCATTGCCCGGGCTGGTATCCACGGAGAACACATCGCCAAGACCTTTAATGACTGGAACGAGGTGCTGATGCGGCTGGTGACCATGCTGATGAACCTGGCTCCGTATGGGGTGTTCAGCCTGCTGTTTTCACTGTTTGCCGCCAAAGGTCTGGGGCCGATTGAAGAGCTGATCACCTACATGCTCACTGTCGTTACGGTTCTGCTGATTCATGGACTGGTGGTTTACAGCCTGTTTCTTAAAGTATTGACCGGGCTGTCACCGGCCCTGTTTCTGCGCAAACTCTGGCCGGTACAGATCTTTGCCTTCAGTTCAGCGTCCAGCAGTGCCACTCTGCCTGTGACCATGCGCAACGTTGAACAGCAGCTTGGGGTCAATAAACGTGTTTCGTCGTTTGTGTTGCCTCTGGGGGCCACCATCAATATGGATGGCACGGCCATTATGCAGGGCGTCGCGACCGTGTTTATCGCTCAGGCCTTTTCTGTGGGGCTGGGTTGGGAGGATTATCTGATGGTTATAGCCACGGCGACGCTGGCATCAATTGGCACCGCCGGAGTTCCTGGGGTCGGGTTGATCACCCTGTCGATGGTATTGGGACAGGTTGGGCTTCCGGTTGAGGGAATCGCGCTGATTATCGGTGTGGACCGCCTGTTGGATATGATCCGTACCGCCGTCAATGTGACCGGTGATGCCATGGTGGCGACCGTGGTGGCGAAGTCAGAAAATGACCTCGACACCGACATGTACAACGCAGCGCCGGCTGAAGTTCACACGACAGAAAGCTGAAGTTCACGCGCCAGTGAGCTGAATAATCAGGCCTGGAGCAGGCCGATCAGATCATCAAACGAGTCTTTGCGCTCCATCAGCTCGTTGAGTACGTCTTCAGCATCGTACGGATCAAGCTCAAGGGCTTTAAAAACGTCATCACCGATGGCTTCATCCGGCCCATCGCCAATCCCTTTTGAGCGCAGCAGACGGGTGGTGACGTACAGCAGACGCGCGTAATCAGCATGCTCACCTTTGTAGCAGACATCGTGCTGATAACGGATCGCGGTCACCAGATCCTCCGGCATATCCCATTGTTTCATCAGACAGGCCGATGCCTGCTCGCGGGTAATGCCCAGCAGGTGGTGCTCTATGTAGACCCGGTTGATGTGTGGGTTGGCTTCCATATGGCGATTGATCAGGGCGAACTGTGGCGGGAACACCTGACCAAGAATCAGAAAACCGAAGTTATGCAGCAGTCCGGCGAGGAAGGCCATACCTTGAGAAGGACGTCGTGCAAACGGAATTTTGCGCACCAGATCATGTGCCAGCGTGGCACCAAGCACCGCCTGTTGCCAGAATGGTGCATAACCGTGAGGTCCTTCTTTGGGCACACTGAGGCTGCGCCCCAGCGCGAGGCCCAGTGACAGGTTCATCACCAGATCAAAGCCCAGTACGCGGTTCACCGCCTCTTCTACGGTTTTCACATCACCCCGTGAGCTGTAATACGGCGAGCGTGCCCAGCTCAGGATCTGTGCTGACATACCGGGGTCCAGCTCGAGAATATCCGCCAGCTCATTGCCATCCGCATCCGGAATCATGCGCAGAGCAATGATGCGTCGTGCAACTTCTGGCAGTGGCGGCAGGTCCAGGGTTTCTTCCAGGCGCTGAGATATCCGTAACGGAGTAAAGCGGGCAATCGCGGAATGGACGTTGCTGAGATCGTCTTCAGAACAGGATGATGGCGCAAAACGCATCGCAGAAAAACTGCCGGGTTTTGCCTGGCGCATGACGGCTCCGAAATTATCTTCAGTGACCTCACCTTCCCAGCTCAGTCCTGCCTGCATGACCTGATATTCATCAGCGGGTTGCAGTGCCGTATCCACGTAGGTCATAACCTCTGCAGACTTCACCAATGGCACCGTCAGCAACTGGTAGCGCTTGCGCAGTTTTTCCAGCTCTGGGCCGACAACCGGGTTCAGGTGCCGGCCTGTCAGCCTGGCAAGACGACTGAGGTCGAGTATGCGGTCAGAAGGCAGTATGGCCTGTACCAGGCCTTCTTCATCCTGCAACAGCACCGCGTTTATTTGGGTCATGGCATAGTGTTTCATGGGTGTGGTTTGCATTCCGCAGAGACTCCTGTCGCCGGTTTGCTTCTACAGAGAGCACCGGCCTGCGCCAGACCAGCTCGCCGGTTGAGGACGGCCGGATGTTTAACTCGGGTAAATACCCCTTTCTTTCACTATAGACGAAATCACTGAAGCTGCCGGATGACCGGAGTCCGTGGAGACAAGGCAGGAGCTGGTGATAAACCTGAATTAAAACAGAAGTAAGAATGCGATCAGCCGCAGCAAAAAAGCTATCAGACCTGAGCAAAGCGCTCAGCATCACCGAGCCAGCGGCGGATCAGCGGCTCTACAGCGTGTGGGTGCTGAGTCCAGAGCTCAGCTGCCATGGTCTGCACCTGCGGCAGCAGGTCCGCATCACGCTGAAGATCAGCAACGCGCAGCATCTGCAGCCCCGTCTGACGGGTTCCCAGCAACTCTCCGGGTCCGCGGATCTGCAGATCCTGCTCGGCAATATAAAAGCCGTCCTGGCTGTCACGCATGACCTGCAGCCTTTGCTTTGCCGTGAGCGACAAGGGAGCCTTATACAGCAATACACAATGGCTTTTGGCTGAGCCCCGGCCCACACGTCCGCGCAGCTGATGCAACTGAGCCAGCCCCAGGCGCTCGGGGTTCTCGATCACCATCAGACTGGCATTGGGGACATCCACACCCACTTCAATCACCGTGGTGGCAACCAGCAGGTCCAGTGCGTGCAATTTGAACGCTTCCATCACGGCGGCTTTCTCTGCGGCTTTCATACGCCCATGTACCAGACCAATGCGCAGCTCCGGCAGGGATTCTTTCAATTCTTCGGCGGCATTCTCCGCCGCCTGACACTGCAGTGCCTCGCTCTCTTCGATCAGGGTGCAGACCCAGTAAGCCTGAGCCGCAGAATCGCGACAGGCGTTGCGCACGCGCTCAATCACCTCATGACGGCGCTGATCACTGATCGCCACG
>JBPEXS010000514.1:0-1026 GCA_052031325.1 Thalassolituus sp.
CAGTAGAAAGCGAAGGCTGAGATATGTGGCTCTTCTTTGCTGCAGTAGAAATGTTGCCACTTTCGTACACGCTGACAAAGTATCTGAGGCCTTTGATATCCATAGCCATATCCAATATTAAACATATTTAATCGGTATTATACCTATACATAGTCCCCGGGTAAGCTCAATCCAATCGTTTATTGAGACACACGGAGTACGTTATGCAGCAGGAATTCACCGTATTTGTGACTGGCGCAACCGGTTTGATTGGCAAATGGACCCTGGCGTTTCTGAGTCGCAGGCATAAAGTGATCGCGTTGGCGCGGAATGCTGCCTCCAGACGTCAGTCACTCAACCAATGGATTGATGAGCACGGTGGAGAAAGCACTCGGATTCAATGGGTACAGGGTGATTTAGGAGAGCCTGCATTGGGGCTGAGCCAGGAGGATATCCTCGCACTCAGGAAGTGCCACTACATCTATCACATGGGCGCGGCGTTTTCGTGGGGGCTGAAACCGGAATACGCACACCGTATCACCGTTGAGGGTATCGGCAGCCTGCTCAGACTGGCCGAAGACATGCCCGACCTGCGCGGCATCGTTCATCTCACTGGCTTTATGCTGGCATCGCCTCCGGTGTGGGAGGCGGTTGGCATAGAGCCACAGAAGTACGACCCTATGATTCCCCTGACAAAGACCCAGACCCAAACGATTTATCAGCGTTTTCCAGGCTACGAGGCTGCCAAGCTTGTTGCTCACTTTTTTATGTCACACGGGGCGGCAGTACGCGGTATCCCACTGACCAATATTGAACTGTCGACTGTGGGTGGTCACTCAGAGACCGGCGAGCTGGGCCAGCCACACGGCATCGAAATCATGATTAAAGCCCTGTGGGAACGAAAACTTCCGGTCATACCGGGCAAAAAAGGCGACTGGCTGCCGGTCATTGCGGTCGACTTCCTTGCCGAATTTATTGCCAGGGTGATTGATCACCCGGATGCACAGGGCAGAAATATCATCATGCTTGATGAGAACTCGCCCGACA
>JBPEXS010000515.1:0-1564 GCA_052031325.1 Thalassolituus sp.
TTTCAGATCGCAGCGCTCCTCGATTCAGGCCAGCACAGATGTGCTGGCCTTTTCATTTGTGCCATCTCTTCCCCGTTTATTGCATTCGAAGTTATGCGTGTTTATGCGCAGTGCGCATAAAGCTGCGTAAAGTTGAACAGGCATCCTGCGGCCACATATTCCTGACTCTGAAAATCACTGTCAGCCCAGCTTTATTCGGAGGTGCCCCGCCACAGTCAGGCTGTTATTCTTCCGCTTACCTTCTATTTTCATTGATGATCCCCTTATGACCCACCCGGAGCTCAGCAGGACGCAGATTTTCCGACTGGCCGTGCCTGTGATGCTGGCTCAGGCTGCCACCGCCTCAACCGGTGTCGTCGATACTATGGTGATGGGCCTCTATGGCAGTAAAGAAGACCTGGGAGCGGTCGGAGTCGCTGCGGTTGCGGTGAACTTCATTTACTGGGCATTCGGGTTTCTGCGCATGTCGACCACGGGCCTGACTGCTCAGGCGAGTGGTGCAGGGCAGACCCATGAGGTCAACGCGGCCCTGCAGCGGGCGTTATTGACCGGCGCTGTTATGGGGACTCTGCTGCTCCTGCTGTCACCACTTCTGCGACTGGTGGTGTTCGACCCTTTTGATGCCACTGACGCGGTGAAAACTCTGGCTGGTGAATATTGGGACCACCGTCTCTGGGGTGCCCCGGCCATTCTTATGGGGTACGGCATCACTGGCTGGTTGCTGGGCACCGGCCGTACCGGTCAATTGCTGATTTTTCAGATTGTGCTGAATGCCGTGAACTGCGGGCTGGACCTCTGGTTTGTGGCTTATCTTGACTGGGGGCCAGCGGGCATAGGTGCAGGCACCGCGATGGCCGAGTGGACGGCGTTGATCTGTGGGCTGTGGATTGTCCGTCAGGGTTTGAGAGGTCGTGCCGAGGGATTATTCAGCCGCGAGAAGCTGCTGCAGATGTTCAGTGCCAACCGCGATATTTTAATCCGCACACTGGCGTTACTTTTTGCCTTCGCCTGGTTTGTGAATTCCGGTGCTGATCTGGGCACCGCCGTACTGGCCGGTAATCAGGTATTACTGCAGTTCGTTTCAGTGTCGGCGTTTATTCTCGATGGTTACGCCTTTGTTGCGGAAAAAGAAATCGGTGAAGCCTGGGGATCCAGACAGAAAGCACGACTGATTCGCGCCATGCGCCTGACGACGGAGCTGGCACTGGTCTCCGGCGCTCTGATTGCGCTTACGTATTATCTGACAGGTGCCTGGCTGATCGAGCATTTTGTCGCTGACTCTGACGCCCGTGCGGCGGCGCTTAATTTCCTGCCTTTCTGCGCGATTATTCCTTTGCTTGGGGTGCCATGCTGGCAGCTGGATGGCTTCTTTATTGGTGGCACCCAGGGGCGTGCTCTGCGTAATGCAGCGGTCTTTACCACTGTCCTCTATGTCATTACAGATCTGGTATTCACAGCCTACTTTGGCAATACCGGCCTGTGGCTGGCGTTTCTGCTGATGTATCTTTATCGCACGTTCAGTCTTGGTGTTTACCTGCCCGGGTTTATCCGTCAGACACGCTGA
>JBPEXS010000516.1:0-3415 GCA_052031325.1 Thalassolituus sp.
ATCCCACAACGTTTTCCCAACACCGGGCACACTAATTGCTCAACCCTGTAAAAGCGCCGGATTTCCGCCGCCAAACCACCGAAACAGGGTAGAAATTGTGACAGCAGCCGTGCAGCAAGCCTTCGACCAGAATCGTCCACTTGATCAGAATGAGCTGAAAAAAGCCTTCAATATGTTCAGTGAGATGTCACAACAACTGACCGATTCATACGCGTTTCTTGAACATAAAGTCGAGCAGCTCAGCGGTGAACTGGCGACGGTTTCGGCTCAGCGTATGCAGGAGCTGGCTGAAAAAGAGCGCATCGCAGATCGCCTCGAAAGCCTGCTTGAGATGCTACCGGCGGGGGTCTTGCAGCTGGATGAAAACGGCGTTGTCGTACAGAGCAATCGCGCCGCCGATGAACTGCTGTTGCCTGCGGCGGGCGCACGGAAACTGGCGGGGCAGCGCTGGCGTCAGCTGATTCAGCGTTGCTTTAAACCACGCCATGACGACGGTCATGAAATCTCTCTGGTGGATGGTCGTCGTGTCAGTCTGCGCACCGCGGCTATGACCAACGAGCGTGGTCAGCTGGTACTGCTGACGGATATGACAGAAACCCGTGCTTTGCAGGCGCAGCTGTCGCAGCATGAACGCCTGTCAGCCATGGGCAAAATGGTGGCGTCTCTGGCGCATCAGATCCGCACTCCACTGGCGGCAGCCACTCTGTATGCCGGTCATCTGGGTGCTGACAGCATTGATGAAACGCATCGTATGCGTTTTGCCGGCAAGTTGCAGGATCGCCTGCATCATCTGGAACGTCAGGTGCGTGACATGCTGATCTTTGCCCGTGGTGAAGCGCCACTGAATGATCATGTCAGTGTGGGGGACCTGGTCTGCGGTCTGAAAGATGCGATGGAAGTGCCATTAAACAACGCCCACGCCCACTGCGAATTTGATATCTCCGACGACTCCGTCGAGTTTCTGTGTAATTTCGATGCGCTGGTCAGCGCAGTTATGAATCTGGTGAATAACGCCCTGGAGGCGTCTGCCGATGAGCTGGCCATCCGCATCCGCATTGAACGTGAAGATGAGCGTCATGTTGCTCTGCGCATTATGGATAACGGCCCAGGCCTGCCGGATGAGCAGAAGGCCCGCATCATGGAACCTTTCTATACCACCAAAAGCAACGGCACCGGTCTGGGTCTGGCCGTGGTTCAGGCGGTGATCCGTGCCCATCAGGGTCGTTTCAGTGTCACCGACAGTCCGTCCGGTGGTCTGCAGGCAGACATTCTTCTGCCGTGTCCGAATTTTTCTGAAAACTGAGTCATCAGCGTTAATAAGGAGTCGCTATGAAAATTTTAGTTGTTGAAGATGATCCGCGTCTGCGCGAAGCCATTGTCGATACTCTGATGCTGAAACGCTATGAGGTAACGGAAGCCAAAAACGGTAAAGAGGCCGTTGTGTTGCTGCAGGAAATACAGCCTGACCTGGTGCTCACAGACATCAATATGCCTGAAATGACCGGGTTGGAATTGCTGGCCTACATCAAACAGGAACACCCCTGGTTACCTGTGCTGCTGATGACTGCCTATGGTGATGTCAGCCAGGCGGTTCAGGCAATGCAGCAGGGTGCTGACGATTATCTGATGAAGCCGTTCGAACTGCGTGAGCTGGATGCTCTGCTGAAGCCCTACACCCAAACGGGTGAAGAAGCCGCCGATGAGTCAGAGCCTGTGTGTGAGGCTGCGGTTTCCCAACAGTTATTTCAGCTGGCGAAGCGGGTTGCCCAGACCGATTCAACCGTTCTGATCAGTGGTGAGAGCGGTACCGGTAAAGAAGTTCTGGCGCGTTATATTCACCAGAATTCGCAGCGCAAAAAAGCACCGTTTATTGCAATTAACTGCGCAGCTATTCCGGAAAATATGCTCGAGGCCATGCTCTTCGGTTATGAAAAAGGCGCGTTTACCGGAGCTTACCAGTCCATGCCCGGTAAATTCGAACAGGCCGATGGCGGCACTCTTCTGCTCGATGAAATCACCGAAATGGACCCAGCCCTGCAGGCAAAATTATTGCGCGTATTACAGGAGCGCCAGGTTGAACGTCTGGGTGGCAAAAAAACCATCGATTTAAACGTGCGTATTGTTGCAACCACTAACCGCGAACTGGCGGATTATGTGGCCGAAGGCAATTTCCGCGAAGACCTGTATTACCGCCTGACCGTATTCCCACTCAAGTGGTTGCCACTGCGTGAGCGTCGTGACGATATTCTGCCGCTGGCACGTCGGCTGCTGGCGCATCATGCCGGAAAAATGAAACGTCCGGTACCGCGAATGAGCAGTGATGCTGAACAGCGACTGCTGACTCACTCCTGGCCTGGAAATGTCCGCGAACTGGATAACACCATTCAGCGCTCACTCATTCTGCAGGCCGGAAATCTCATCAGTGCGCACGACTTCACTCTGACGCCGGTGCCGAAAAACCGCCAGGTTTTCAGTGCTGAACCAGAGATGATTGTCAGCGAAGCGAAAGATCCGGAAGGGGTTCTGGGTAATGACCTTAAACACCGCGAAGCCGAGCTGATTGCTAAGGCCCTGCGTGAAGAACCCAGCCGTAAAGAAGCCGCCGAGCGCCTTGGCATCAGCCCCCGGACACTGCGCTATAAAGTGGCGAAGTTGCGTGAAGAGGGTGTGGATGTCGAGGCCATGATGGCCTGTTGAAAAAATAGCCAGAAAGGGCCTGAAAAAGCTGTCTTTTTATTGCCATAAAAGGAATTTTATAAACTGGCAAGGCCCTTGCAAATAACCAGTTAATGACGGAAAAAGCGTCAAAAAACGTCAAAAAAACTGACGTGTGAATTCCGAAGATGTGCAGAGGCTGTGATTATGATTGACCGTGTTGATGTGAACTCCGTACTGATGCAGATGCGCCAGGTAAAAGAGCAGATCCGCTCTCAGCACGCACCGGATGCCCAGCAGGAAATTCAGGGTGACCGTAAAATTTCAGCCTCGGAACGACTGGCACAGCAGGTTCAGCAGATGTCAGAAGTCTCTGGTGATAACAGCGTGCCGGATTTTCAGTCGATGTTTAAAAATGCCATCGACAACGTCAATGAAGCACAGAAAACCGCCGGTTCTCTGGCGACCCGGTTTGAGCAGGGTGATCCGTCTGTCGATCTTCCGGAGGTCATGATCGCACTGCAGAAATCCAGCGTTTCTTTTCAGGCCATGACTCAGGTTCGCAACAAGCTGCTTGAGGCCTATAAAGACGTTATGAATATGCCGGTGTAAGTCGGGTCTGAATCATGGAAAACGTACCCGCACAGGCCACCGCCGGAGCTGGCGCCGCCAGCCCGGAGCCACAAAGCCAACCGCAGTCTGAACCTGCAGGCACTAACGTACATCCTCTGCTTGCAGGGCTGGACCGTCTGCCTGTACC
>JBPEXS010000517.1:0-1243 GCA_052031325.1 Thalassolituus sp.
CGCATCAGGGCTACAGTTAAAGTGGCACAGCTGATGCTTGTTGTATCTTGTTGAAAAGATTATTGAATTGATTGCTGTATTGATGACTGAACAGCGCTAAGAAGAAGAACGAAGGAGAAAAAAATGTCTGACTACATCGAAGAGTTACTCGACATTGACGTCGATGACTATGATGACGACGGTGATGACGCCGTAGAAATGTGATTCCCACGGTGAGCCTGACTCACCCGGTTCCGGTAACGACCCGGAGCTTCGCCCGTCCAGCGCCTGAATGCGCGCTGGAAGGCCCCCACCGAGCCAAACCCCAGCACATACGCAATTTCCCCCAGCGTTAATCCGGTATCTCTGACGTACGATTCCGCCAGTTCTCTGCGTGTCTGGTCCAGTACCTGCTGAAAGTGAGTGCCTTCTGACTGCAGGCGACGACGCAGTGCCCATGGGGTGAGATTCAGCCTGCTGGCGACGGTATCCAGTGTCGGTGCTGAACCTTGCAACAACGGACTGATGGTGGCTGCGACCCGGTCGCGGTAGCTGAGACCCAGCTTGATACGCGCCAGCTCCTGCTCGGCTTCACGGCGTAACTTTTCATGCAGTGAGGCACAATGATGGATCACCGGTGTTTTCAATGCATCAGAATGCAGCACCAGTGCATTATTTCCGGCACCAAAACGAACCCTGGAGTGGAAGCTGCGCCGGTATTGCTCAGCATACTCGGGTTCTGGAAATTCAATCTCAACCGCAGCCACCAGATCCTTCCTGCCAGTCAGATGCACCAGCAGCTGATTCCAGCTGCTCAGAACATGATCAACAACAAAGAAGTTGTAGTCGTTGTATGGGCTGATGCTGTAGAAGCACAGTCGCGGAACACCGGACTGCAGGCGGAATTCAGACGCCCCGCGGGAATTCAGACTGGCCAGCCCTTCATACGCGGTGAGCGCTTCGCATGCCTGCCGCACATCCCGGGAAGTAAGTGCCAACAGGCCAGGTTTACCAAAGTGGCTGACCCGGGTATGACGTCCCATCTCCAGCCCAAGCGCCTTGCAGCCAGAGCGCTGGATAGCGTCGTGACCCATGCGCATATAACGCGGAATACTGATGCGGGCATCGGGTGAGCCCAGAGTTTCGGGGGTAATCGCGTAGTCACTGAGTAACGCCTCAGCATCGCCGCCCTGCTCAGTCAGAGTATGAGCCAGAACCTCGACAAAACTGACGCTGATATCCCCGAGTTTCATCAGGCATCGAA
>JBPEXS010000518.1:0-1531 GCA_052031325.1 Thalassolituus sp.
TGTCGACGTTCTGGAAGCCCCGGGGCAGTTTGTTACCCCGGCGTCCGCGCTCACCCTGATAATGCTCAAGATCGGCAAACTTCAACTTCAGGTGACGCTTACCGGCGTTGACCACCAGTACGTCACTTTCGGTGAAGGCAATGGCGGCGATCATGAGTTCTTCGCGCGCAGCGGCCCGGGCACTGCTGATGTTGATCATCTTATTGCCCTTGCCCCGTGCCATCTGCGGCAGGTCGGCCGCCGGGAAGACCAGCATGCGGCCTTCGTTGGTGATGGCGGCAATCCAGCATTTATCCGGTTCAGAAATCAGGGTCGGCGACAGAATTTTTGCGTTGTCCGGCACCGTAATCAGCGCCTTACCGGCTTTGTTCTTACTCTGCATGTCGGCAAAGGTGCCGATAAAGCCGTAACCGGCATCGGTACAGAGCAGGTAAGTATCCTCCTCTTTACTCATCAGGGTGCTGATAAAGAGGCTTCCCGGTGGCGGATTCAGGCGGCCGGTGAGTGGTTCGCCCTGGCCACGGGCAGAGGGCAGGGTATGGGCCTGCACACTGTATGAACGCCCGGTGTTATCGAGGAACACCGCATTCTGATTCGACTTGCCTTTGGCCAGCGCAAAGAAGCTGTCACCGGCTTTGTAGTTCAGGTTTTCCGCATCAATATCGTGGCCTTTGGCAGCCCGCACCCAGCCTTTCTGCGACAGCACGACGGTCACCGGCTCAGCGGATACCAGTTCCGTCTCACTGAAGGCGCGGGCCTCGGCACGGGTGACCACAGGCGAGCGACGCTCGTCGCCGTACTTGTCGGCATCGGCGGTGATTTCTTTCTTGATCAGGGTTTTCAGGCGACGCTCAGAGCCCAGGGTCTTCTCCAGGTAATCACGCTCCTGTTCCAGCTCATCCTGCTCGCCGCGGATTTTCATTTCTTCCAGCTTGGCGAGGTGGCGCAGTTTCAGTTCAAGAATGGCTTCGGCCTGAATGTCAGAGATGCCGAAGCGCTCCATCAGCACGACCTTAGGTTCATCCTCGGTGCGGATGATCTCAATCACCTCATCGATATTGAGGAAGGCAACCAGCAGACCTTCAAGGATGTGCAGACGGGCGAGCACTTTGTCGAGACGATGCTGTAAACGGCGGCGCACCGTTTCGGTACGGTAAGTCAGCCATTCACTGAGCATGACCTTCAGGTTTTTCACCTGCGGGCGGCCATCGAGGCCGATGACGTTCATATTGACCCGGTAGTTCTTTTCCAGATCCGTGGTGGCGAACAGGTGCGCCATCACGGCAGCGGTATCGACCCGGTTGGATTTCGGTACCACCACCAGACGGGTCGGGTTTTCATGGTCAGATTCGTCACGCAGGTCGGTCACCAGCGGCAGCTTCTTGGCGTTCATCTGTGCGGCAATCTGCTCGAGTACCCGTGCGCCGGACACCTGGTGTGGCAGGGCGGTGATGACGATATCGCCGTCTTCAATGGTGTAGACCGCGCGCATTTTGACGCTGCCACGACCTTCGCGGTAGATCTTACGCAG
>JBPEXS010000519.1:0-4588 GCA_052031325.1 Thalassolituus sp.
GCACAGGCCGCAGCCCAGACACTGAAACAACGCATGACCGAGCTGGCCATCGAGCAGTTTGGTGTCAGCGCAGATGATGTGCGTTTTGAAAATAATCATGTGATCGTCGGCAGCGGTGATAAAGCAAAATGGTTCACCTTTGCTGAGTACGCCCAGTTCGCTTACGAGCAGCGTATTTCCCTGTCGGCTACCGGCTATTACCGTACGCCGAAAATCTGGTACGACCGTGAAACCGCGACAGGTCGGCCTTTCTATTATTACGCCCTCGGTGCTTCCTGTTCCGAGGTGCTGGTGGATACTCTGACCGGTGAATATAAAATCCTGAAAGCCGACATCCTCCACGATGTGGGTGACTCGCTCAGCCCGGCTATCGATATCGGCCAGATCGAAGGCGGGTTTGTGCAGGGTATGGGCTGGCTTACCACCGAAGAACTGACCTGGAATGATAAGGGCGTACTCGCCTCGGCCAGTGCTGCGACCTATAAAATCCCGACTTCGGTGGATGTGCCGGAACTGAACGTCAGACTGTTTGGCCGCCCAAACGCCGAGGCCACCATCTACAATTCTAAAGCGGTGGGTGAACCGCCGCTGATGCACGGTATTTCAGTCTGGTGTGCGTTGCGCGATGCCGCTGCCAGCATCGCGGATTATCGTTTTAATCCGCCACTGGATACTCCGGCCACGCCAGAGCGGGTACTGAATGCTGTTATGGCTGCACAGGCGTGGAGTGAAACGCAGAACCGTGAAGGACAGGAGGTACATGAGTGAACCCCTTTATCCGCTGGCCCGAAGCCATTGCCCGGTGTGAAGCGCAGAGCATTCCTTATGTGATTGCCACCGTCATCGGCCGCGAAGGTTCGGTGCCGCGTGAGCCTGGCAGCAAGATGATTGTCACGGCTGAGCACACCTTCGACACCCTGGGCGGCGGTGAGCTCGAATTCATGCTCACTCAAAAAGCGCGCGAGCACTTACTGACTGGTAAATCCGATCAGATACTGCAGAAAATTCCGCTCGCAGCGGCGGCCGGGCAATGTTGTGGCGGCAGCGTCAGCGTCTTGCTGGAAGTCTTCTGCCCGTCACGTCCATTACTGGCGGTCTTCGGTGCCGGGCATGTCGCCTGTGCGCTGATGACCATTCTCAGTCAGTTACCGATTCCGGTGCGCTGGATAGACGAGCGCGACGAAACCCCAGCTCAGGCGTTGCCAGAAGCCGGTAATATTCAGCGTTGTTTTGGCGCTGATGCGGTTCGCGAATTAAAGGCACTGCCAGCGGATGCTCAGGTTCTGATTCTGACGCATAACCATCAGCTGGATTATCAACTGCTGTCAGTAGCCTTAGAGCGCGATGATCTGAGCTGGATTGGTTGTATTGGCTCGGCCAATAAACAGCAGCGTTTCTTCCGCCGCCTGCATCATGATGGCTTTACCGAACAACAGACAGACGCTATTCACATGCCTGTGGGTCACAAAGACGTTGGCGGAAAATTACCGATGGAAGTGGCGGTCAGTATCGTAGCTCAGCTGCTGTCTCTGACTACTACACAAGCTTCATCACCGCGCTCAGGCATTGACTGGCGGGAAATGCGTCAGCACCTTAATAACGAGTCTGTCCTTACTTCTCAGGAATAACCATGCATCACGAACAACATCCTTACGCGCAATGGCCAGACCTGGCCGGGCGCGCACTGGGCGGTCAGGTACTCGACTGCAGTGACGACTTTTTTGCGGAAATGGAAAACCTGATCAAACCGGAAGAGCCAGTATTTATTGCCGGTAAATACACCGAGCGCGGTAAATGGATGGACGGTTGGGAAAGCCGGCGTAAACGCGAACCCGGATATGACTGGGCCGTGCTGCGTTTAGGCGCACCGGGTGTTATCCGTGGTTTTAATGTCTGCACCCGCTTTTTTGCCGGTAACGCACCGCAGCAGATCAGTATCGAAGGCTGCAGCATCGCCGGTATGCCGGATGCCGGAACGGAATGGACGACCATCATCGAGCAGCAGGACGTCAAACCCGACCGCGATAACTACATGGACTGCCCAGACAGCCGCAACTGGACACATCTGCGCCTGAATATTTTCCCCGACGGTGGCGTAGCGCGTCTGCGCGTCTACGGTCAGGCACGATTAAACCGCGACTGGCTGTTGCCCGGTGAACCCGTAGACCTTGCAGCGATTGTGAATGGTGCTCGTCCACTGGAATGCAGTGATATGTTTTTCAGCTCCATGACCAATCTGCTGATGCCAGGGCGTGGTAAGGATATGGGCGACGGCTGGGAGACCAAACGTCGTCGCGGCGGCCGTGAATGTGACTGGATTATTATCCGTTTAGCAACGTCCGGAACTATTCATAAAGTGCTGATAGATACCGCGCACTTCAAAGGTAATTATCCGAAGAGTTTCCGTCTGTTGGCACTGAACTCTGAGACAGATGATGTGACCGAAAATGATGAGCGCTGGGAAGAAATTATTGATCATCAGTATTTAACGGCGGACAACGAACATTATTACCGCAAAGAGGTTCAGAACGCCGGACAGTTTTACACTCATGTAAAGCTGAATATGTACCCTGATGGGGGTATCAGCCGGATGAGAGTATTTGGTTTTCCTGTTGGCAGTGAGGTTTGATCATGGGTGATGCACTGACTCTGTCGCTGAAGGATCTCAATGAATTACCCGCACAGGATCTGGCCATCTACTTGCGCCGTTGCTGTTCATCAGAGGCCTGGGTATCCGGTATGGTCAAGCGTAGACCGTTCTCCAGTGTCGATGCACTGTTGCGTGAAGCGGCGACCATCTGGCAGGGGCTGGGAGAGCTTGCCTACCTTGAGGCCTTTCTCGGTCATCCGAAAATCGGTGATGTCAGCTCACTGAAAAAGAAGTACGCAGATACGCACGCATTGGCATCCAATGAGCAGTCGGGTGCAGCAGTAGCTACGGCTGATGTGATACAGGAACTGGCCGATCTGAATACAGCTTACGAAGAAAAATTCGGGTTTATTTTTATTGTGTTTGCGACCGGAAAATCCGCTGAGGAGATGTTGGAGATTCTCAAAGAAAGACTGCCCAATAAACGTGATAAAGAAATTCAGAATGCAGCGGATAATCAGCAAAAAATCACCGAACTCAGATTAAAAAAACTGTTAGGTCTTGTCTGAAACATGAAGATCAGAAAACAGATCAGGAATGTGTTATGAGTAAAAGCGCCATTACGACCCACGTACTGGATACACATCTGGGCAAGCCCGCTAAGGGCGTACCTGCCACCCTCAGCCGACTGGATGCACCGGGCTGGGAAGTGATTGCCGAAGGCTACACCAATGACGATGGCCGTATTACCGACTGGATGGGGGATGCTCCGCGTGAAGCGGGGGAGTACAAGGTCGCCTTCGCGACGGGCGAGTATTTTGCGGATCAGGGGCTGGCGTGTCTGTACCCGCAGGTGGTGATTTATTTCACCGTGCGCGAGCCAGAGCAGCATTACCACATCCCCCTGCTGATCAGCGCCAACAGCTATTCAACCTATCGTGGCTCCTGAATGAAACAGGTACTGATACCGCAAGTCATTACGGCTGAGGCGTTTGCGCCTTACGGTGAACTGATCGGCGCACGGGGTGAGCTGATGATGATCAACGGCGGTACGACCAAGCGTTATCACAAACAGGTGGTGACCGAGACCGGCCCTGACGATCACCCCGGCCAGACCATCATCAACCTGTTCCGCGCTCAGGCGCGGACATTGCCTATGAAGATAGACATGCTGGAGCGTCACCCGCTTGGCAGCCAGGCCTTTCTACCGGCTGATCCAGCACCTTATCTGGTGCTGGTCGCAACGGGCGATGCAAACAAAGACCAGCCGGATATGTCGACGCTGGCGTTGTTTCTGGTGTCCGGCGAAGGGGTGAACTACCGCGCCGGTTGCTGGCATTACCCTCTGTTGTCTCTGAGCCGCACAGGCGAAGAGCGCGATTTCTGGGTCGTCGACCGGGGCGGAAAAGGCCACAACTGCGATGAATTTTTCTTCCCGGATGACTGGGATATTTCCATTACGCTGTCCACCGACGCCACGGGGCCGCAAACGTGAACCTTTTCAGAACGAGCTTCAGTCAATGACCCTTCAGATTCACACTGGTCAGATTCTGCATTTTTTATCGGCGCAGACCCACGAATACATTCCTTCAGGCGCGCTGGTGATCAGCGACGGCAAAGTCCTGACCTGTGGCGATAAAACGACCCTGCTGCAGCAGTACCCGGAAGCGGACATTACCGATCACGGCGAGCGCCTGATCATGCCGGGTATGATCGATACCCATGTGCATTATCCACAACTGGATGTTATTGCCAGCTATGGCGAGCAGCTGCTCGACTGGCTGAATAATTACACCTTCCCGGCGGAAGAGGCCTTTAAAGATCCTGAAGTAGGACGCACTACCGCACAGTTTTTTCTGAATGAATTACTGGGAAACGGCACCACCACCGCCATGGTGTACGGCACGGTTCACCCACAATCAGTGGATGCCTTTTTTGAACAGAGCAGCGCACTGAATACCCGTATGCTCTGTGGCAAAGTGATGATGGATCGTAACG
>JBPEXS010000052.1:0-1718 GCA_052031325.1 Thalassolituus sp.
TGGCTTCCGCGCGGTTGCGTACCCCTAATTTGCTGAACAGATTCGAGGTGTAATTTTTCACCGTGCCGGGGCTGAGATCCTGCTGGCGGGCAATTTCTTTGTTGGTTTTCCCTTCGGCCAGAGCACGGGCAATCAGGTTTTCACGCGGGGTCATGTGCTCAGTGTGGGGCAGGTCACTGGTGCTCAGCAGATTGGCGCCGGCGGCGACCCGGGTAATGGCGTCGACCAGATCATCCAGAGCGATGTTTTTCAGCAGCAGGCCTTTTGCCCCCAGTTCAGCACCTTGTCTTCTCAGGTAGGCATCGTCAAAGGTGGTGAGAAAAATGACCGGAATATCATAGTCCGCCTGAATGGCCCGTAGGCAGTCCATACCCTTCATGCCGGGCATGTGAATATCCAGCAGAATAACGTCCGGGCGCAGACCACCTGCCAGTTGGGCGAGGCAGTCTTCGCCGCTTTCAGCACGACCAACCACTTTAATCTGCTCAGACAACTCCAGCAGGGTCGCAATACCCTGCAGAACAATATTCTGATCATCCGTGAGCATGACGCGGATCATATGAGTTCTCTCCTGTGAATTCTCAGGGTGACGGCGACACCACCGTCGTCGAGTGCCTCGGCGTCGGCGCTGCCGTGAATGCGCGCCATACGCTCCTGCATGCCCCGCAGGCCATTACCGGGGCGTAAGAGCGCCACCGAATCGCCGAAATCGCGGATGCGTACGGTGAGTTCATCTCCTTCGTTCTGAATGTTGATCTCAGCGCGCCGGGCATTGCTGTGTTTGAGGATGTTGGTGAGTGACTCCTGAATACAGCACAGTAACTGGCTGGAGATCATGGCGTCTTTGATGCGCAGATCGGGTGTACTGCTGACGCGGATATCTAACCCAGGGATTTTGTCGATCATTTCCAATAAATGATCGTAGAAGTGGCCGCTGGTTTCTTGCTTGAGTTCACCCACGACTTCACTGAGGGTGCCGAACAGGCGCTGACAGGAATCCGATACCCGTTGCAGGTCGTCAGGCTGATGGTCAGGTCGTTCTTTGCCCAGTTTTTTACCCAGAATCTGCAGATTGGCGTTCATGGCGGCCAACTCGTGGCCCATTTTATCGTGCAGGTCCTGGCGGATTTTACGACGCTCTTCCAGGCGGGTGCTTTCTTCCAGCCGCGCCTGGGTCAGGGTCAGTTCAGCGGTCAGGGTTTTGAGTTTCTGACCTTCCAATAACTCGTTGAGAACCCCAAGACCAAACGACCACAGCACGATCTGCTGAATGGCGATATAAATACCGATGTAGACGTTGGCCGGGTGCGGGATAAGCAGACCATAGGTCATTGAGCCGCAGATCATCAGCCCAGCAGCCACAACGGGGGTGAAGCGCACGGTCAGTACAGAATTGATGGTGATCATGTACGACAGAATGACGCTGTCGAACACGTCAGGCTGCACAATATGCTGAATCCACATGGTGCTGCCGTAATTACCCAGCAGGCAAAGCCAGCACACCAGGTCCGTATTACTGACCGACCAGCGGATCTTGGTGCGGATCATATTCTGGGCCTGATACACGGTATTCAACAGGTAGCAGAGACCGTTGAACAGGCAGGTCATAATGGCCATGACGCCGGTTTCAGAGTGAATATCAATGTTCGCAAGAATGCGCGAAAAGGCCAGCAACCAGGCGGCCATTCCCAGCAGCGCGATAATGATGATCCGCCACA
>JBPEXS010000520.1:0-2259 GCA_052031325.1 Thalassolituus sp.
CCGGGCGCGGCCGTGATCATCGTGGCTGACCGCATGTCCAACACCAGTGCTCTGATCGAAGTGATGGATCAGGCGCGACTGGCCGGTGCTGCTTCCGTGTCCGTGGCCACGGAGGAGTAACACATGGTAGTTAAACACCTGGGCGCTCTGGGTGCGGCGGCGGTTTTCAGTCTGCTGGTGTTCATCGCCATGCAACTGATGATTGCCAACGATGGTCTGTTCGAAAAACCGGACAGCGACCGGACTTACCTGGACTTTGTCCGGGTAGACCGCAACCTGCAGGACACACAGACCAAAGATCGTCGCATTCCGGATCCCCCTAAGCCACCGGAAAACCCGCCACCACCGGAAGCACAGGCCGACTTCCAGAAGAACTCGACCAAAAACAACCTGAACATGGATATGCCTAATATCTCCACCAGCCTCAGCGGTGGTGATGGCCCAAGTCTGGGTGGCCTGAGTGGCGGCAATGGCGGTATGAATGGCTTTGACGCCGACATCATCCCCATTGTGCGTGTGCAGCCTAAGTATCCGCAGCGCGCCATGCAGGCACGTCTAACCGGTACGGTTCTGCTGGATGTCTGGGTAGCACCGGATGGTTCGGTCAGTGACGCCAAAGTCATTGAATCCAACCCGCCACGGATCTTCGACAAAGCGGCGCTGAATGCTGTTAAGCGTTGGAAATTCCGCCCACGTATCGTGGACGGCCAGCCTCAAGCACAGCGCGGCACACTGCCGATGGAGTTCAACTTATGATGAACCTCAACCTGACCCGACAGCGCGCCCGAACTCCCGGGCGACGCAAGCCACTGGGGTTGCTGCTGGCAACCCTGCTGGTGCCGGCGTTTCTGTCCGGCCCGGCTGCGGCCGACTCGGTCAGCACCAAAACCTACAACCGCCTGACCGAAGCGCAGGAGTTTATTACCAACAGCCAGTTTGCTGAGGCCGAAGTGGTGCTCAACGAACTGAAGGCCAGTGTCAAAGATAACTCCATCGATAAGGCACTGACCTATCAGCTGATCGGTTACACCGAGATGAGCCAGAACAAATACCCGGCGGCGATTAAAGCCTTTAAGGAGACTCTCAGTTACGAGGAGCTGCCTGAAAAGCTGCGCATCAACATCGGTTATATGGTGGCTCAGCTGTACGCTGCGGAGGGTGATTTTGACCAGGCCGTGTCATTCGCCCGCGAATGGTTCGTCACCCTGGAAGCGCCGACCCCAGAGCAATACATTTTTATGGCCAACGTGCTGGCACAGACCAAGAACTTTGCTGAAGCCGCGCCTTACGCTGTGAAAGCCATTGATCTGAGCGACGACCCGAAAGAGAGCTGGTTTCAGGTGCTGATCGCCTGTTACTTCGAACTCAAGCAATACAGCAACTCTGAAAAGTACCTGAAGATGGCCATCACCAACTGGCCGACCAAGCAGGCCTACTGGGAGCAGCTGGCCAGTGTGTATCTGGTACAGGAAAAAATGGAACCGGCTCTGGTCACGCTGCAACTGGCCTGGAAAGGTGAGTGGATCGAGAAAGAGAGCCTGATTCAGAACATGGTGCAGCTGGCCGTGAACGAAGGTATTCCGGAGCACGCAGCACGCATGCTGGTTGAGGCGATGGATCGTGATCTGATTCCGGAGAACGAGAAGTTCGTCGATTCCCTGGCCAATGCCTGGCTGGCGGCCAAAGAGTTCGACAAAGCCGTAGCCAGTTTTGAGCGGCTGTCAGACCTGAATGGCGAAGCCAAGCCTCTGGAGAAAGTCGCCAATATCTACATGCAGCAGGCCCGTTATCAGGAGGCCGAAAAAGCCGCCAGAGCGGCCCTGCAGAAAGATACTGATAAGCCCGGCAATCTCTGGGTTACCCTGGGTATGGCCCTGGCCAGTCAGGAGCGTTTTGACGAAAGTCTGACCGCTCTGCGCAAAGCCAAAGCCTACGACTACTCATCCCGTAAAGCCGGACAGTGGATCAGATACACTGAGGGCATGAAACGTCAGAAACTCTGGGTCGAACAGAACCGCAACAGCTGACGCTGCCCGTGGCCTCTGGCCATGAAAAACGCAGACCGGCCAGCCCTGTGGCCGGTCTGCCCAACCGCTCAATTGTTTCACTTTCATTATCAGCCTGCCGGATCATTCCTGCGGGACAGAGGAGACCTGTGCCTATGAAACCTGTTTTTAAAGTCCTGCCAGCCGCTATGCTGGCCGCAACCTGCGCTTTTACCCTGAGCGCCTGCAAAGAAGAAGCCCCGGCAGCGCCTGA
>JBPEXS010000521.1:0-1461 GCA_052031325.1 Thalassolituus sp.
GTCGGTAAAAAGGCTGATTTTCTGGCACCAGCCGGGAGAAGACCTGCTCAAAATCACTGCGCACGGTCGGGTCCGCATTTTCATTCAGTGTGAGTGATGCCGACGTATGCTGAATAAACACATGCGCCAGGCCAACCTCAACGTCAGCCAGCTCAGGTAACTGCTGTTCAATTTCACGGGTTATAAGATGGAAACCCCGGGGGCGGGCTTTCAGTGTGATGGTTTTCTGAAACCAGGACATACCGGTACCTCAATATTCTCTGAACCTGGAGTGAGGCTAGCGGTTTACTCCGGATAAAGTAAATAAGCCGGGTTTGTCTGGATATTACTGAGGATAGATAACCTTCAACGCTGTGGCAGGGGGGTGACGCAGGCTACGTCAAAATGCACAGCCAGTATCTCAGTCAGAGAGCTCAGCCTGAGGTTTTCAAACACGTCATAAAGCGGAGCGATCTCCTGAGGGTATTCGAGATGCACCCCATAACGGGCTTTATCCTGACCGAGCGTGTACAGGTAAGCCCGGGCGTAAGGTGCACATGCGCCACTGAGCCAGATGGCTTCGTCTGAGCACGCCGTACACAGGTCGGCCTGAAAGCTGTCTGAGCCAAGTTGTGTCTGCAGCAGGAGGAGTACCTGCTTGAGGTCCAGGGACTTTTCGAGGGTCCAGACGTCGAGCATGCTCAGGCCGTCTTCATGCCGTCTGTTGTGCAGCCCAGGTCTGCCAGGCCTGATAGCCACCGGCGAGGTTACAGGCATTACTGAAACCGAACTGAGTCAGAAACTCCGTCAGGTGTTCGCTGCGGTGCCCGGTGTAGCAGTACACCAGCAGCGTACGTGACTTATCGCCTTTACGGATCAGGCCTTCCACCAGATCATCGTGGGAGTGCATAGCGCCTTCGATATGGCTTTCGCGGTAATCACCGACGTCGCGACAATCCAGAATCATGACATCGTCCTGGCCCATGATCTGTGCAGCGGTTTCTGGTGTGACAGTGCGGATACTGACCATAGAAATTCCTCCGTGCGGATTACGCGGCGTTGAGTGAAAGAATGAGCCGATGCTGGTCCAGAGCGGAAAACCCGCCGACCTGCTGCTCGATAAAAAAGTCGCTGGCGTTGTCCACCGCATCCTGCATGGCGGCAATGATGTAATCACTGCACTGCTCAGAATGCAGAAAGCCTTCAGGCACGACGGATTCAATCAGCAGACGTTGCCCGGACTGACTGTAGGAATGCAGGCGCATGCCCTTAAAGTCGGGCTTATCATCTCCGGCGGGTAACAGAAACCGCAGGTCTACCGCCGGGCCTCGATTGACCTTCTGGGCATTGCGTTCCTGTGTCAGTTTTCCTGCAATGTTGGTAAGCACCCGTACAAATTCGCTCTCTTTCAGATTCATATCCGGCAGAAAAGCTTCGCAATACAGTGACATAGTGAATTTCCCCTGAGTGGCTGGCAGATGT
>JBPEXS010000522.1:0-1557 GCA_052031325.1 Thalassolituus sp.
TGAATCATCATCGCTGTCATCATCAGAATCGTCGTCTGAGTCATCATCATGTGAGTCGTAATCGCCATGTTCCTCGTGAGAGTCGTCATGGGAGTGGTCATCATAGTCGTGTTCGTATTCAGCCTCTGTGGCGGTGATGATATCGCCGTTCCAGGTGCCTTCTACTTCCAGATAGTCGCCGACCACCAGAGTACTGAGATCTGGTGAAGAAACACCGGCCATATCGATGGTGATGTCGAGCATCACAATCAGCTCAGCGGCGGTGTCGATAGAGTCGACAGGGGCGGTCACTTTTACGTCGTTATCGTCTTCTTCACGTTCCAGACGCAGGGCCTGATAGGTGCCGTCGGTGTTTTCGCTGAGGCGCAGTTCCACATAGTCGCCAACACTGATGTCACTCAAAGAGAAGTAGTGCAGGTCGTCGCGCTCATCCTTCACTCGGGTGCTGGTATCGACGATGGCTTCAACGCCCATTACTGTGACTGTGGTGTCGCTGACGGCGGTGACCGGGCCTTCCAGTTCCAGTTTTACTTCAGACTCAAACTCGACTTCGTCGGCCACCAGATTGCCATCGGTGTCGAACTGGCCTTCCACCTTCACAAACACGTTCAGAGCCAGATCGGCGCTGGTGCCGTGCTCGTATTGAACATCATCAGGTAGCAGAACCGGGGTGCTTCCGACGGTCATGGCGCCGTCAGACAGTTCGGTGATGTAGCCGCTGACGCGGGAGTCGTCGTCACCGTGCTCTGAATGAGAGTCATCTTCCTGCTCTATGCTGTCGGCTTCCAGAACGTCGCCGCTGTCTGTGGCTACTACTGTACCTTCAACTTCTACCAGCATGCCGTCGCGCAGAGCGGCTTCGTCCAGCTCCATTTCGGTCACGTTGGCATAACTGACCAGCTGGCTGCCGATCATGAAGGTCTCTGCGGCTTCATCCAGATCAGAGATGGTACCGCGCAGTTCGGCTTCGCCGCTGTCTTCCAGCTCAACGTAGGTGGCGCGCCACTGGCCATCGCTGTCGGTGTAACCACTTACTTCGACCATGTCGCCGTTGCTGAGGGTCTCCATGCTGGTGCCTTCAAACACGGTCATGGAATCGGTGACCACGGCCTGCCCCAGTACGGTGAACGTACCGGCGGCGTTATCGACATTGCTGGCCGGGCCTTTGACGCTGGCATCGTAGCTGATGCTCATCGCCTTACCTTCTTTGCCATCGTCAGATCCGCTGAGAATCACTACCTGACCGACACGCAGGTCGGATTCAGAACCCGGGTTATCGTCGATGGTGAAGCGGGTGCTGCTGCTGTCGTAGTGCACGCCATCAATGATGACGCTGCCGAAGCCATCAATAGTGCCTTCAATAGTGCGGTTAGTTTCTTCGGCCTGCTGTTCAGTGCCTTCAGTATCAGTGCTACTGCCGGAGCCACCACAGGCGGCAAGTAGCAGTGCGGATGACAGTGCGGTCACGGAATAACGGATAACTGGTTTCATAGTGATTACCTCAGCGGATCATTAGGTCAGGTTTCTGTGTCCTGTGAGGGGTTAACGAACCGCTCG
>JBPEXS010000523.1:0-1641 GCA_052031325.1 Thalassolituus sp.
CGCCGGGGAGTTCTGCTGCTAACGTGTCTGCGGAGACGTTACATCGGCATTGGGTAGGAAATAACGTATGCGACACCGCCGTTCGAAGACGCATCGTCGGCCCAGTTAGCACCAACGGCAGCCTTGCTACCCGAAGAATTAAGATCGATCGCATCACCAAATTCATCTTCTGCGTAGTAACCTGCGTCGGAGTAAGAGCGGCCAGCCTCGACCCAGCTACCACCGGATCGGACAAGCTCAATGACCACGCCAACACCAGGTTCAATGCCCGGGCCAGATAAGATTGCACGACCACTGGCAAGGGCTACGTCATGCCCCAGGGCTTCCATACCAAAATCGGCGGCGTAAAAAACACTGCCCTCGGTCCAGGTGCCATTTTCTAAAACGAATTCATAGGTGCTGCCGTGCACTTTCCCCATGATGTCGACCCAGGTGTCAGCCACCAGCACAGTGTCACCATTGATATCGGCTTCTGACCCATACCATGAAGGATCAGTTGAGTAGTTTGAGACCAGTTCTGCCTCGAGTGACCAGCTACCATTGTTGCGCTGATACACGTATGCCTTGCCGTATTCTTCGTTGGTATTGTAGTGCGGTGCGGTGATCACAGCGCGGTCACCATTAACTTTAATCTCGATACCGAACGTACAGATACTGCCTTCAGCACAATTGGTCAGCGTGTCGGTCATTGTCCAGTTGCTGCCATCACGATCAAAGACGTAAACACGTCCTTTGCCGTTGTCGCAATATGGACACCCCACCAGCAGCTGGTCACCCGCAAGTGCCACCTGATAGCCCAGGTTGTCATACGCATCGAGGCCCGGAACTGTCAGCCTGGCCTGTTGCACCCAGTCGCCCTGGCTGTTGGTGAAGACATACACCGCGCCACCATCTTCTACATCCGTATTTTCACGATAGGCACTGACCACCAGGGTGTCGTCCTGAACATCAACTCTGGCACCGAAAGAGCCGCCGCCAGTCTGATCAGCTGTCAGTATTTCCTGAGGCTGCCAAAGACCAGCAGAGTTGGTGAATACACTCACTCCACCGATGTAATTCCCGCTGAAAGCAGACGTCTGCAGACCGGTGTCACCAACAGCCAGAGTGTCACCATCAATTGCGACTGAGGTTCCAAAGTTCAGATTTCCCTCGCCGTAGGCCGGAAATACCCGCTGCATCGGGCGCTGTGAGACGGTATCCGGATTACTGTTTGCATCCTCCAGATCGGTCACAAAGCGGTATTCTTCCGCATTGGTCCAGCCATCACCGTCCATATCGCTGGCACCATCGGGTGACCAGTAAGGGCTCAGGCCGTAATCCCGCTCGATTTCATCCGGGATACCGTCACCATCGATATCCAGATCAATATTGTTGCGAATACCGTCTGAGTCGATATCAAACAGACCCGCAGAAACCGTCGGTACAGTCAGGGCCAATGCCAGGGTGGTGAAGTGAATGGCGATGAGGGTGCGAAGGGGTTTTTTCATACTTATTTTCCTTGTATCAGATGATTGCCTTAAAAACGGGCATCACTTTACGGATCAAAGTACTGATTTAATAAGCCAAATCAGGCCAGGAAAATGAACGGATCTTATTCGTAGAAAACGGCTGAAATACGTACGGTAAAAATAAACCCCGGCA
>JBPEXS010000524.1:0-11526 GCA_052031325.1 Thalassolituus sp.
CGTCGCTGAAAAGCTGCTGCCGCAGCTGGCCACCGCCTATGTCCAGGCCGGTGTGGAGCTGCGTGGTTGCCCACGCACCTGCGAATTGCTGACCTCAGCCATTGCGGCCACAGAAGAAGACTGGCACACCGAATATCTGGCTCCGATTCTGTCGGTAAAAGTGGTCGACTCTATGGATGATGCCATTGAGCACATCAACCACTATGGCTCACACCACACCGACAGCATCATCACTGAGAACTACACGCTGGCGCGTCGTTTCCTGACCGAAGTCGACAGCTCCTCGGTCATGGTGAATGCCTCTACCCGCTTTGCCGATGGCTTCGAATACGGTCTGGGTGCTGAAATTGGCATCTCAACTGACAAGATTCACGCCCGTGGCCCGGTGGGTCTGGACGGTCTGACTTCGCAGAAATACGTCGTGCTGGGCAATGGCGAAATCCGCCAGTAATGCTCTTGCCCTGCTGGGCGGCACCTTTGACCCTGTGCACACCGGCCATCTGCGGATGGCCATCACCTTGCGTCAGCATGGGTTCGGGCGGGTACTGATGATTCCTAACCAGCAATCACCGCATAAGGCCGGAGCCCTTGCCAGTGCTTCACAGCGGATGGCTATGCTGCAGCTGGGCGTTGAGGCGGTACAAGCCTCTGGTCTGGATGGTATTGAGGCCAGTGACATCGAACTGCAGCGCCCTGCGCCGAGCTACAGTATCGATACTCTGGAGACCCTGCGTGCAGAAGACCCGCAGCAACCATTGACCTGGGTGATGGGGACCGATGCCTGGAACGCCATTGACCGCTGGCACAGAGCCTCGGATCTTACGGAGCTGGCCAACATACTGGTGGTCTCACGCCCGGGAGAAACACGCTGCGAAAGTGGTTTCCACGGCGATTTACTGAAAGCGCATCAGTGCACACTGGATGCACTGCTGCAAAAACCATGGGGCGGAATAAGCCTGGTCACCTGGCCAGAGCTGGATATCGCCTCCTCTGACTTGCGCCGGGCCATACAGCAAGGCGACAATATCACCTTCCTGACACCGGATACGGTGCGGGATTACATACAGAAGAACCAACTTTACCGATAGGGCTGCATGCAAACCGACGAAATCAAAGATCTGGTGGTCGATGCACTGGATGACATGAAAGCGCAGAACATCACTGTTCTGGACGTGCGTGGACGCACCTCAGTGACTGACTGGATGGTCATCGCCAACGGTACCTCCAACCGCCACGTCGCGGCAGTGGCTGGTAATGTCGAAGAAAAAGCCAAAGCGGCCGGCCTGCGCCCGAACGGCACAGAAGGCCGCCAGACCTCTGACTGGATTCTTATTGACCTGTTTGATGTGGTTGTACACGTCATGACCGACCAGGCCCGTCACTTCTACGACCTTGAGCGCCTGTGGGGCGAGCCTGATCAGGCACCGGATTCTCAGGAACCGTCCGGTTCATGAAACTGCGGCTGCTTGCCGTCGGTCAGAAAATGCCGGACTGGGTCACCGCCGGCTTTCAGGAATACAGCAAACGTATGCCCTCTGACTGCAGCATAGAACTGGTGGAAATTTCACCGGGCCAGCGCGGCAAGAACACCAACAAAGACAAAGTCATGCAGCAGGAAGCGGATGCCCTGCGCAAGGCGATCCGCCCTCAGGATCACGTTGTTGCGCTGGCGGTCGAGGGTAAACCCTGGACCACACCACAGCTGGCCACCCAGCTGGAAAACTGGCGTATGCAGGGCGGCGATGTGGCCCTGCTGATCGGCGGACCGGACGGTATGACGCAGGAACTGATGAACTCTGCCGCACAACGCTGGTCACTGTCACCATTGACCTTGCCGCATCCACTCGTCAGAGTACTGCTGGCGGAGCAGCTTTACCGGGCCTGGACCATCCTCCAGGGGCATCCGTACCATAAATAAGCAGAATTCATATCAGTCATGTGGGAACAGTCTTTCCGGGATAAAGCGTACGAGCGACGGCTGTTTAACATCCGTGCCATTATCGCCGCGCTGTTCGTACTGATTGCCTTCGGAATTCTCGCCTGGCGCATGACCTATCTGCAGGTCAGCCTGCATGAAAAATACAAAGACCTGTCAGAGAACAACCGCTCCCAGATCCGCCCGGTAGCGCCGAACCGCGGCCTGATTTACGACCGCAATGGACTGCTGCTGGCCGAAAACATTCCCTCGTACAGTCTGACACTGGTGCCCGAGAAAGTGGTCGATATGCCACGCACCCTGGAATTTCTCGATGGTCTGGTGGGTATCACAGAGCGTGACCGCGAGCAGTTTGATAAACGTCTGAGTTATTCCCGTCGGCCGTTTGAGCCTGTGGTACTGCGCCATCGCCTGACCGAAGATGAAATCGCGACGGTACTGGTTAACCGTTACTTCCTGCCCGGTGTGGATGTCGAAGCCCAACTGGTGCGCCATTACCCCTTTGGTGAAGCCTTCTCCCATGTGCTGGGCTACGTTGGCCGTATCAACCAGATGGACCAGGAAAAAATCGACGCCGACGAAGACCGTAAGCGTCGCTACCGGGCCACGCGCTTTATCGGTAAAAACGGCATTGAACGCCGCTACGAAGACATACTCCACGGTGAAGTAGGCTACGAAAAAGTCGAAATCAACGCCCGTGGACGCCTGCTGAGCACCCTGGAGCGTAACCCACCGCAACCGGGACAGGACCTGACCTTACACCTCGACAGCCGTCTGCAGCTGCTGGCCCGCGACCTGCTGGCCGGGCGTCGCGGGGCCATCGCCGCCATCGAGGTCAAGACCGGTGGCATTCTGGCGTTGTATTCCAACCCATCCTTTGACCCTAACGACTTTGTCACCGGCATTTCGTACAAGGATTATTCCGACCTGCGCAATAACCCGGACCAACCCCTGTTTGACCGCGCATCACGGGGACAATACCCACCAGCTTCCACCCTGAAACCCTTTGTCGGACTGGCAGCACTGGAAGCCGGTGTAGTGAACTGGCAGTCTAAGGTCTGGGATCCCGGCTGGTTTAAGCTGGAAAACAACGAGCGTCTCTACCGTGACTGGAAACGTGAAGGACACGGCATGGTGGACCTCGACCGGGCGGTGATTGAATCCTGCGACATCTACTTCTACGACGTTGCCACACGGATGGGTATCGATCAGTTCTCCTCTTTCCTTGAGCGCTTTGGCTTTGGCCAGGATACCTCTCTGGATGTTGTATCAGCCCTGCCGGGCCTGTTGCCATCAAAAGAATGGAAACGCTCTCAGGGGCGCGGCTCCTGGTATCCGGGTGATACGGTGAATATGGGTATCGGCCAGGGCTATATGCTGGTCACCCCACTGCAACTGGCCACCGCCACGGCGGTTCTGGCCAACAAGGGGGAATGGATCATGCCCCACCTGATTGCCGATGGCGGTGATATGGAAAAAGAAGCCTACGAACGCCTGCCGGATGTCACCCTGAAAGAACCTGCCAACTGGAAAATGATGCACCGCACCATGGAAAAGGTCATCGACTCGCCCCACGGCACAGCACGGGCGCTGCTGAAGAATCTGGATTTCCCGATCGCCGGAAAAACCGGTACCGCTCAGGTGGTCGGCATTGAACAGGACGCCGAATACGATTCCGAGGCGCTGAAAGAGCGCCAGCGTGACCACGCCTGGTTTATGGCCTTCGCCCCGGTCGATGACCCACAGATTGCCATCGCGGTGATCGTTGAAAACGGCGAGTCATCCGGACGTACCGCCGCCCCGGTCGCTCAGGGTATTATCAACCGCTATCTGGAGGATAAAGCCACCGATGGCCGTTGATTTTCACCGCACCGCAAACGCACCGCACGACCCGCACAGTTTCAGCCGCAGTGATGCCTTGTTTGCGCGCATACATATTGATCTGACTCTACTGCTGCTCCTGCTCCTGCTCACCGGGGTGGGCCTGCTGATCCTTTACAGCGGCAGCGGTCAGAGTATGGCGATGGTGAAGCGGCAGGCCATTCACTTCGGTATCGGTTTTGTGCTGATGGTCGTCGCCGCCCAGATCACGCCCCGGCAATACCGTTTTCTGGCCCCCTGGGGCTACCTGATCAGCCTGGTGTTACTTGCTTCGGTGCTGGCCTTCGGGGTTGGTGCCAAAGGCGCCCAGCGCTGGCTCGACCTGCCGGGACTGCCCCGCTTTCAACCGTCAGAGCTGGTGAAACTGGCTCTGCCACTGGCAATTGCCTGGTACATGTCACGCCGCCCGGTACCGCCGCATTTTATGGATCTGGCCAAAGCCACCCTGCTGGTCATGGTGCCGACCATCCTGATCTTCAGACAGCCGGATCTGGGCACCTCCATTCTGATCAGTACCTCAGGTCTGCTGGTGTTGTTTTTCGCCGGTATGTCCTGGTGGCTGATACTGTCAATGATCGCCATTGTCGGCGCTATGGCACCGGTGATGTGGTTCTTCGTCATGCACGACTACCAGAAACAACGGGTACTGACGTTTCTGAATCCGGAGTCTGACCCGTTAGGCACCGGCTGGAACATCATCCAGTCGAAAACGGCGATTGGCTCGGGCGGCATAGACGGCAAAGGGTATCTGCAGGGAACTCAGTCGCAGCTGGAGTTCCTGCCCGAAAGCCATACCGATTTTATTATTGCCGTTCTGGCTGAAGAACAGGGACTGATCGGGGTGAGCCTGCTGCTTATTCTGTACGCTCTGATTATTCTGCGCTGCCTGTATATTGCCAGCTTCTGCCGAACTCTGATGGGTCGTCTGCTGTCTGGTAGCATGGCCATTACGTTTTTTATTTATGTTTTCGTCAATATGGGCATGGTCAGTGGCATTCTGCCGGTGGTCGGGGTTCCCCTGCCTCTGGTGAGCTACGGTGGCACCTCGGTCATCAGCCTGTTGCTTGGCTTTGGCCTGATCATGTCCATGTACACTCACAGGAAGAAATGATGATTAACCTCCGCTCCTTGTCCGCGTGCGCTCTGCTGACATTCACCGCAGCTGCAACAGCCGGATACGACACACACCCGCGTTTCGCCGAGTTTGCCAAAGAGGTCAACGAGGAATACCAGATTCCTGAAGAAGAGGTTCGCCAGTGGCTGGCACAGGCTGAGAAGATGCAGTCGGTACTGGATGCCATTGCGCGCCCGGCCGAGCGCACCATGAACTGGGCACGCTATCAGGACATTTTCCTCACTGAAAAGCGTATCGCCGGTGGTCATGAGTTTATGAAAACTCACGCCAGCACCTTGCAGGAGGCAGAAGCGAAATACGGTGTCCCCAAAGAAATCATTACTGCCATCATCGGCGTAGAGACCTTCTATGGTACCCGCCAGGGCAGTTACCGCGTGCTGGATTCTCTGTCGACGCTGGCGTTTGACTATCCCAAGCGACCGATCTTCTGGCGCGAACTGAAAGCGCTGTTTGCACTGGCAGAAGCCGAAGGGGTCGATCCCGGTACGGTGAAAGGTTCTTACGCCGGTGCTATGGGTTACGGTCAGTTTATCCCGACCAGCTACCTGGCCTATGCCGTGGATGGCGATGGTGACGGCAAACGCGACCTGTGGGGCAACCCGGTGGATGCCATTCACAGCGTGGCCAACTATTTCAGCCGCCATGGCTGGAAGACCGGCGAGCCGGTCACTCAGCGAGTATCTGTCACAGGCGAAGACTGGAAAGAACTGGCCAACAAAAGCCGCTCTCCCGACTGGACCGTTGCTCAGCTTACAAAGGCCGGTGTGGCACTGAGCTCTCCGGTCAGCCCGGAAAAGCCAGCTACTCTGGTTCACCTTGAAGGCAAAGCAGGTGACGAATACTGGCTGGGTGAATACAACTTCTACGTCATTACCCGCTACAACCACAGCCGCCTGTACGCCATGGCGGTTTACCAGTTGAGTGAGTCTTTCAAATGAGACTGGTGGGCGTTGCGCTGCTGCTCATGCTGATCAGCGCCTGTTCGACGCCCCGTTACCAGCACAAATCTGACTTTACGCCGGAACCTGTGCTGGATATCGCATCTATCAAAGATGCCGTGCCCGTTTCTGAACCCCGCAGCCTGCTGGGCAACCCGGAAAGCTATAAGGTCCGTGGCAAACGCTACAAGGTCATGACCGAAGCTGCGGGTTTTACCCAGAAGGGCATCGCTTCATGGTATGGCAGTAAATTTCATGGCTACCGCACATCGAACGGCGAAGTCTTTGATGTCTACAAAATGACCGCCGCGCATAAAACCCTGCCACTTCCCTGTTATGTCAGAGTCACACGCCAGGATACCGGGCAATCAATCATCGTCCGGGTCAACGACCGCGGGCCTTTCCATAAAGGCCGCATCATCGACCTGTCGTATGCAGCAGCCGTAAAACTGGGGATTGATAAGGCAGGAACAGCACCGGTCGACATCGAGGTGATAGAACCTCCGCACCGCGAGTCTGTAATCTGGATTCAGGCAGCCGCCCTGAGTTCAGGCAAGCGTGCTGAACAGCTGAAGCAACGCCTGAGTGAGATCACATCTGACCAGTGGCCGGTGACCATCAACAAAAAGCAATCCGGTGAGACGACCCTGCATCGGGTTCGCCTGGGGCCTGTACAGGCACACAGAGCCAATGAGGTCGTAGATCAACTGAGTGATGCCGGAATCAGCCCGACCGTTGTACTGATGCAGCATCAGTTGGATATCTGACGGGTCAGCACTATGACCCGAAATGACCTATTTAAAATCAGTACTGGGATGACTGCTCTAAAACAGTGCAATCAGGCTTCAACAACCTGGCCACGATAACGCCTGCGGGCAACTGGCTTAGGGGTCATCAGACGTTCGGTTAACGGAGCAGAACCAGACCGGATCGGTTTGACTTCTGCGGGGAGCTGAGCGGGCTCTGACGTATCAACCAACTCACCGATCAATGCTCTGAGTTCAGCACTGATGGGGGATTTAGCCAGCTCTAAGAGGTCTTCCGTGAGTGTGCTTGAGTCGAAATGAATCTCAAAATCTGCTTCCTGACGTGCCTGGCGTTTTACCTGTCGCAATACAGCTAAGTTCTGGCGATTGAACTCCATAAGCAATCTCCCGGAGAAAAAATTGAACAGTCAGGTGGTCTTCTGCAAGGCATGTACCAGCACCTCCTCTTCTGTCCGGTTTTCCTGACGGATGAGGTCGCTGCAATGACTCTCAAACTGACGAGTTACGGCCTCCCAGGAAGACGCTTCTGCAATTTCCCGGGCTCGCTGACCAGCGGTCGGCATCATAGCGCTATTCAGCATCTGACCCAAGGAGGTAATAAAGGAATCTTCACTCAGATCACTGGCAAGTACCCCTGTCCCCTCACTCACAAACTGTCCGGCGGCAGCCAGGTTAAACGCCACCACTGGCAGACCACTGGCCATGGCCTCGAGCGTCACCAGGCCAAAGGTCTCCGTCTGACTCGGCATCAGAAACACATCTGCTGAGGCAAAGCAGGCTGAGAGATCTTCGCCGGTACGGATGCCGGTAAAAATAACCTCCGGGTGTGCCTGCTGCATCTCTTCTCGCAAAGGACCGTCGCCAACGGCCACCAGACGCACAGCATGACCCTGATCCCTCACTGACTCAGCGGCACGTATTGCCAGAGACAGGTTTTTTTCAGGTGCCATACGACCGACAAACAGCAGGGCCATCTCTTCCGGCCCGACTCCCCACGACGCCCGAAGCGATTGTGAGCGGAATTCCGGACTGAAGGCATCACAGTCCACCCCATGCGGTAGCCAATGCACCCGCTCAAACCCCAGACCATCAAGATCCTCTTTCAGATCGACAGAGGGCACCAGGGTCATACAGGTACGGTTATGAAAGCGACGCAGCCACATCATGATCAGCCCCTGAACCCAGCCGAGACCGTAGTAACCACTGTAACGATGGAAGTTGGTATGAAAAGCACTGATCACCGGTATGCCTGCATTGCGCGCTATGGCTGATGCCGACGCCCCCAATGGGCCCTCAGTAGCGACATACACCACATCCGGCCAGTCGGATCGCCAGGCTGAGCGGATTTTCCGGGTCGAAGGCAGGCCCAGCTGAACGTCCGGGTACTGAGGAACACGAACACCGCGGGTCCAGAGTTCGGTTACTGATGGCTGATGATTTTCCCGGGGAGCCGGGCGGATTACAGATACCCTGAAAAGGGCAGGATTCAGATGCGAGATGAGTCTCTGCAGAGAAATGGCGACGCCATTAACATCGGGGGAGAACGTCTCTGAGACGATACAGAGATGATATTTCGACATGGTTAATCCGGCAGACTGCATATCCGATGCAGTTTGCCGGATTCACCATGACAGTATGATTACATCGCGTGTTCGCCCAGCTTAGACAGGCGATAACGCAGCTGGCGCGGGGTCAGACCCAGAACTTTCGCCGCCATTGTCTTGTTGCCGTTGCACTTGCTGATGGCTTCGTGGATATCCGTCAGTTCATTTTCCTGAACACGCTGATAAGGGCGTGCATACAGGGTCTTGAAGTTAGGCACCACCTGAGTAGCCAGAATGTTGGCAATCTGAGCAGCAACGAAATGAGTCAGCGTCAGGTCAAGCGCCTGGGCATCAGCGCCACGCAGGTCAACGACCATAACGGCCAGTACAGACTGACGCAGAGTCACAGGAATCAGCAGACAACGCAGTGGACCTTTCAGGCCGCCACGGGATGGGTCATAAGCTTCAGGACGCTCACTGTTTTCCTGAATGATCAGCCATTCACGGGATTCAAACTGGCGACACAGGGCGTGCTGCACAGCAAAGCTGTAAACACCGTTGGTGATACCGGTAGAACAGTACTGAGCCTTAAAGCGGCTTGGGGAATCCGGCACGGCGACAGAGATATTGGTCAGACCGGTCAGATCACTGGCAAGCTTCAGCAGAGACTGAATAGACTCGTCATCGTGGTAGCGGTTTTCCAGAATGTCAGAGACCTGATCCATCCAGGTCAGTCGTGCTGGGGTACTGGTGTGGCTGTAGCGATAGTCTTGAATGTCGGCAATCTTGTTCATGGGATGCTCCTCTCCTGGCTAATAGTTCCCTTCGCAAAACCCATACCAGCTTAAAATTTTTTGTTCTAGGTATATGCAACCCGGTACCTGGGCCGTTTTTATACACTGAAAAGGCGTTCTTCAAGGATACGCTTTAGATCGTAACCTTTTGTCAATGAACGTTTTTTTTCAGAATTGTGATAATTTGCAGGCAGTCAGATATCACTGACTGAGCAAATCACCGAAGTGCACAGTAATAGTGCAGAAGGAAAAAGACAAGCCCCAAAACAGGGTTGAATATCAGATACTTATAAACTGGTCAATAGAATGCATGAAAGTAAAACGCCATTCCGCACTCTTTGGAAACTGTCTCCATCGTCTTGCGATTAGCGTTCTCACCGATATACACCAGAGCCACCTCATCCAGATCCATTTCTCTCAGATAGGGCATGGCAAAACGAAAGGTGTTGACCAGCATACTGTGACAGCTCGAAATGGGCAGGCAGATACGGTCTGTTCCTGAAAGCCTGGTAAACAGGTCGATCAGACGGCGACCGTTCTCCTGCAATGGCTCGGCTGAATTGACGTAGAAAAGATGAACCGGGCGGTCTGACTCAATCAAATTGCGTTCGAGAATGTGCCAGAACAAGGGCATTGCATCTTCAATCAGGTCCTGAAGTCTGGGTGTATAGCCCACAAGCTCACTCCCTTTCTGTCGGATTGGCAGGTTGGCAAGGTACACACCGCGGTCTGATTTTCCGGTCAGCGTGGATGGGACAGGATGCCCTCCTGCATACACAGGAGATAAACCCGTGCTCTTTCCGGAGTTCTTTAACCGCCCACCCGTTTGTGAAAACAGAGAATCCTCTGCTGCTGCAGTAAAGGCCAGGCCTTTCTTTCGGCGTTCGCTTTCAGTCGTGATTTGCATGGGGCTACCTGCCAGACGTTTATGGTCTGACTATTGGTATAGCCTGCGATTCCCTGATGTGCCAACGCGGAAGTGACACTCATGACACTTGTCTGAAAAATGATCAGCTCAGATATCCAGCACAGCGATCAGTATTTCCTTGATAACAAACCCCATAACGCCAACGCCAAGGCCTATAAACAGAATCATCATGCCGAATTTTCCGGCGTTTGAGCGCTTACCCAGGTCCCAGATGATAAACATCATAAACAGGATCAGGGCACTCAGACCCACCTTCAGACCAATACCTTCTATAAGTGCAGCGTCCATAAATACTCTCAGACTCAGTTGTTGCTGGCCCATAATGAGACATCAGGCCAATGATAAAGGAGGGCTATAGTACTGCCCCATGCTACCCCGAACAAACCCGGCTTCAGGCCGCACCCTTTACAGCCTCTGGGATCCGGTCACTTCTGTCTGTTTGTCCGGGCTGATGGTCGCAGCCAGTTTTTTGTAACAATTTGTGCAAGCCGGTAACAAACGACTACACTGAAAAGATTCCAGACAGATGTAGCTTCATAGGGTTACGTTTGTTCACCATTTTACTGAATCAGGAAACCCGGTCTGATCAGCCGGCTGCTAATCTGAACTCATGTTCAGGAATTTACTAAGGCAAAATTATGAATCAGGCGACCCTAGCCAAGACAGACAACGAGTTGGATATCAAAACCCTGCTGTCCAACCGGGTACTTATTCCGATGACCTGTGATCACTGTCATAAGGACACAGATGTCAGCATGGAGACTCTTCAGAGCAGCAGCACGTTCATGTGTGAGCATTGTTACCAGGTACGTTCTTTCGTACCGGCTGAACTGGAAGTCCTGCAACTTCTCCTGACCCAGACCGGCTACCGCATTACCGGCTGAGACAGACCCTTTTCCTTCCAGAGTGGCAGATTTTTGCCACTCTGGTTGTCCCCTCCCTCTCCGCCCCAAACAAAATCCATATATTTCAATAAGTTAGAATCTGGCACAGCCACTGCATAGATCCATTCAGAGGTATCTGACTATGCTGCTGAATGCACTGACGAACTATTTATCAAACCAACCTGCTACGGATTCTGCCGCCAGTGTCGCTGCGCCGGCAGCTGCAAAAAAAGATGCTGAGAGCCCGGTCGCAGAGGATCTGAAAGACCTGTACCAGGTCTCTGACCGTGCGGTTCTGATCAGTGCAGTCGCCAGCGAGTTTGATGTCACCGCACTCAGTCAGAACGATCTCGGAAAGCTGCAGACCCGCCTGCAGGAGTATGGCCTTCTCAACGGCCGGGATCTGACCGGTATGCAGTATCTGTTTCAGGCCGGAGCCGCCCAGGCAGGAGCCGCCCAGGCAGGAGCCGCCCAGGCCGGAGACGCCCTGGCAGGAGCCGCCGGGGCTGATGGAGTCGCTACTGAAACTGCACACGAAGTCAGTAATGAGAGCGAGGCACGAGAGCCACTGAACGCGCTCGCAGTACTTGAGAATCTGCGTAACAACATCGCCGAGCAGGGAGGGAGCTTCAACTTCCGCCAACAGATCGGACAGCTACATACTCTGGTCAGCAATCTGGCGTCTGCGCGGCCGCATTGATCAAAGAACCCGATCAAAG
>JBPEXS010000525.1:0-3057 GCA_052031325.1 Thalassolituus sp.
GCATCGTCTTTCTGGCCATTGATGACCCAGGCATAAAAGACTCTGCCGTCATCCAGTGCGACCGATTTTGGTGCGCCTGCATAACCAGCATTGGTCTGACCAATGCTTGCGGGCGTACCTACCGTCAATGCGTATACCCACATCGACACGGCAGCGATTAAAGCGGCGACTGTTGATAATAATGAATAGCGTTTGAGCTTACTCATGAACCTTCCCTACGGCTGGGTAACTTTAAGAAACACATTACGTAACAAACGTAAGTATTTATTTAATTTTGTAACCAAAACTGGATTTCCGCCACGATTCTACCATGCAGGTGGTGAGCGACAAGTTAAAGGAAAGCGACGAAAGCGTCAGGCAAGGGGACAGCCTGTGACTTTGATGACAATCTGCTCACCATTACTGCCAGCTTTGTAACGATGAAGGGATGTTAGAGAACATTTGTTAACATAACAACACAGTTTGCTAACAAAGCATTACTTTCTGACGAATTGGCCAGTTTTTATCACTTATGGCAGGTCAGTTTCTTACATATAAGGCAGGAGATTACTGAGATAAAAGGTCAATCTATTTTATGATCCATCTGGATATCTTTTGATTGATTTACCAACCAGATATAGCAGGAGTTTTCTTAGGCCCCGAAGACAACCTCCGGAGACAATCCAGAGAAGCAGAGCCTGGCTGATCTCAGAGTCATGCGATTGCAGCAGATAGGTGAACAAACACTCACTTTCAATGAAAGAGCCATTTGGCCCCCATTGTTACATAAGGTCATTCACCTGCGTTCATCTGTTTGTGTCACGCAAAGCCGTTCATGCCTTCTGGCCGGAAATTTCAGGTTGATCGTTACCCGTCAGTATAAAGCAAACGCTCGTAGTCTTCGGCGGCGGTCTGCCATTCGAAGCGGGAGTGCAAAGCGCCATCTTTGAGTTGACGCCACGCTTCATCATCTTCATTAAACAGTGTGACAGCCGTCAGAGTGGTCTCAATAAAGGCAGCACTCTTAGATGCCATATCGTACCCACTGAACGTAAAACCATTGCGACCATCAATGACGGTATCTTTAAGTCCGCCGGTGGCGTGTGCGACACAGGGCATTCCACCACGCATAGCGACCATCTGGCTGATTCCGCAGGGCTCATAGATGCTGGGCATCAGGAAGACATCGGCGTAGTTGTAGAGATGATTGGCCAGGCTTTCCGAGTAGCCATTCAGAAACAGAAAATTATCAAACCGTGCCATGCAGCGGCTGAACAGCTGATCGTATTCAGCATCTCCGCTGCCCAGCATGATGAAGACTCCGGTTTCAAGGCGACAGAGCAGCTCTTCGAGGACCGTATGCTCACCATATGGCGCGATCAACATGCCCAGTTTCTGATAAGACATGCGGCCAATGGAAAGTAGCACCGGGGTGCTGGTGCTGCGCTTTTTGCGCCAGCGGGTGAGCGTGCGCAGGGCAAAGTAGAAACTGGCCGAGTGGACATGGGAATTCTCAATGGCAGGTAAGGCCCACTTTTCAAGGCACCGGTCCATCAGCTGATAGAGAGTTTTGAGGTCGCTTTCAGGAAGTGGGTGACTGTAATCACAGCCATTGAGGATGCCGAAAAGCCGCCCTTCTGCTTTCGCTTCTAGCAGGTCATTTTCCAAGCCCTCACCACCTACCACCGCTTCCTGCCAATGGCTGGGCTTGAGAATTTCTTCAGAATAGGTGGGCGATACGGTGTTGACCTTATCGGCAAGGCGGATACCCGCACGCATAAAGTTTACGCAGTTGTGGCTGAACAGATCCCCAATCTGGCGCAGGTCGTATTTCAGGCCGGGATACCAGCCATCCAGCGATGAGTCATCCCCCAGCAGGGGGCGAACACCCTGAATCGACAGATTGTGAATGGAATACACAGTACGCAGCGACTTCAGTGAATCGTAAGCGGGTTCATATTCTCTGAGAATCAGAACATTGGCGCTGTGCCAGTCATGGCAGTGAATAACATCCACCGCTGGCAGTACCTTCTGCACCATGGCCTCACACACAGCACTGCAGAACAGGGCAAACTTATGGGCGTCGGTGGCGAAAGGCCCATACTGGTCTGTGCAGTAGATTGCTCCTACGCCGCCAGCTGAAAACAGCCAGTGCTCAAGCACCAGATGGGTCACATTGGGATGAGAGTCTTTCGAAGCAGCCACCCGGGACAGGTCCAGCGTCTCCCACTTGCCAGCAAAAGGCGCATTGAACTGAGTAAGGTGCTCTGCCCTGTCATTATCAGCCAATACCCCATAGCCAGGGCTGATCACTGTCACAGTATGGCCCTGATCAGCCAGAGCCAGCGGCAGATCCCGCACGACGTCGCCAAGGCCACCGACCTTGCCACCGTCAAGAGCGTCGTTTTCCGCCGCCACCATCAAAATATGCATAATGCCTCTTACCGCAGTCTCTCCCTGCAGCATGTTCGGTTGTGTTTCCGGTGCCTGAGGACCGGTATTCAGTCAATCGTATTGCTCTGCTGCCCCAGCATCTCGCGGGTAACCAGAGTGACACCTTTATCCGTCACCCGGAAGCCGCGTCTGATGTCCTCTTCGCGGTCATAGCCAATGACCATACCCTCTGGTATCACACAGGCCCGGTCAATAATCACCCGCTTGAGCTTGCAGTGCCGCCCAATCGTCACCTCAGGGAGGATGACCGCCTGCTCGATAACCGAGTAGGAATGAGTACGCACATTAGAGAACAGCAGCGACTTTCTCACTGATGACCCTGAGATGATACACCCGCCACTGATGATGGAGTCATAAGCACCACCACGGCGATCATCATCATCAAACACAAATTTGGCCGGAGGCTGCTGCTCCTGGAACGTCCAGATGGGCCAGCGTGAATCATAAAGGTTCAGTACAGGCGTCGGGTCCACCAGCTCCATATTGGCTTCAAAAAATGAGTCCAGTGTACCGACATCGCGCCAGTACGGCGTAATCCCCTTAGCCAGATCATTAAAGCGATAGGCGTACACATTGAAATCACTGATGATGGAAGGAATGATGTTCTTACCGAAATCATGCTCT
>JBPEXS010000526.1:0-3086 GCA_052031325.1 Thalassolituus sp.
AATACCTGAAAGAAACCGTTAAGGCCATGAGCGACATCTGTGTTGCCCGTTACGAAGCCTTTGGTACGGCGGGTAACGCGTCTAAGATCAAAGCGCTGTCTCTGGATGATATGTTCGCGAAGTATCAGACTGGCGAACTGGATCCGAAAATCGCGTAAGCGTTTTCACTCTCCAGATAAAAAACCGCGGCCAGTCCGCGGTTTTTTTTGGCCGGTCTTTTCTATTGCAGGTGCCAGCGATTAAACGGCAATCTAATACGATTGGTCTGGATATTGCCTTGTCACTCATGATTTAGGATTAAAACCACCCCTCAAACATTATAAAAACAGGTCAGATATCAGATAAGTACTACACTTAACTGAATTTATGTCCGGAATTTCGGAGTTATACCGATGGCTGTGCCATGCGATGCCCACACAGATCTGCTTAAAACCCATAAATCATCACTGATCAACTCTTACGCCATCCGCAGCAATGCAACCGCACTCAGGCAGGTTCTCGCCACTGTGTTGCCGTATATCCTGTTATTTTCTCTGGCGATTGCCAGTACCCAGGTCTCTTATGGGTTAACCGCCTTACTGACACTGGTGCTGATGTTATTTGTGTTGCGTGTGTTTGTGCTCATGCACGATTGCGGGCACAACTGCCTGTTTGCGTCTCCACGCCTGAATGCGGTGGTCGGTTTCATTCTGGGTGTCATGTGTGGCGTGCCTCAGTACGTTTGGTCGAAGCATCACGATTTCCACCACGCCACCAACGGCAACTGGGATAAGTACCGCGGGCCTCTGACGGTTAAATCGGTGGATGAATACGCACTGCTCAGCGATGCCCAGAAACGCTCGTACGTGCGCCAGCGCAAGTTGTATATGGGGCCGCTAGCGGGGTTGATGTATTTTATTATCAATCCTAGATGGACCTGGATTAAAGGCAGCACCCAATGGCTGAGTCATGTGATCCACGGCAAGCTGGCCGACCCGCAGTGCTCTGTTAAAGATCTGGCTGCCAGATTCTCGACCGGTTACTGGAATAACGCTCGTGAGTACTGGCACATGGCGGCCAACAATCTGGTACTGATCAGTGTTCTTACACTGGTGGGAATGCAGTTTGGGTTTGTTGACACTCTGGGGATCTTCGTGGTGGCGGTGTCTCTGGCCGGGGCAATCGGGATTATTCTTTTTTCAATCCAGCACAACTTTGAAGGGGCACATGCAGCGACAAACGATGAATGGGACTATTACGAATCGGCCTTGTATGGCACCAGCTTTCTGCAGCTGCCAGCCTGGCTGAACTGGTTCACCGCGGACATTGCTTACCACCATATTCATCATCTTTCGGCTCGTATTCCTAACTATCAGCTGGCTGCCTGCCATCGTGAGTATCAGCAGCTTTTCACTGTGGTCCCGCGTCTGGGCCTTGCCGATGTCAGCCACTCGATGCAATACATCCTCTGGGATAATCATCAGCAGAAACTGATCACAGTGGCTGATTTTGAGGCGTCATACGGAAGAGGTACAGATCCTGAGCCTGAGAATAAGGTGTTATCGAGCCTTCAGTCGTCCTGGCCCGAAGGTGCCCGTCTGCAGGGGCTGGCCAAGCAGGAGGCCTGAACTGCCAGCCTTGCCTGATGGCCTGAGGGGCAAGGTTCCTGGCTCCTGGCCGTAAGGGCTTTTGACATTTCCTGTCATTAATTGAAGTAGTCGGTCACTTCCTTACCGCTTGTCCGTATTGCATCAGACAGATGTCTGACATTATGAATTCATTGCTCTGGTCCGCTCAGTTCTCCCTCCTGAGTGTCCTGGTCTCTTATTCCCCTGCTACGTGGACGTGGGCCAGAGCTTTTTTATCCTCTCTTTGATTCCCCTTTAACTGGTTTCTCTCTGTCTCCTTTCTTGCGCTGGAGCTGTCTTTTGTAGCTCACTGTGTTGTCTGTTTTGTGATTCTGTTACCGAGTGTGATTTCAGCCGCCGTCAGCCGCTGGACTTTCACAGCCCTGCCTATACTCCAGCTTGTTCCCTGATGAATGTGTGCGTGAGCCTGTGCAACTGTTTGGTTGTCGGGTGTCTGGCGGCTCGCTCTCCCGGGAACCGGAAGATCGCACTTCAGCGATTGACACAACATTCAGGAGACTGTCATGTACAGCAGAGCAAGCTATAAAGAGAATCACATTATGCGAAATCTGGAATGTCTGATCCCACCACCGGTGGTTTTTGCTTTTTGTGCGGCTGCCATGTGGGGCGTTGCACAGGTTTTTGAACCCATCAGTTTGCCTCAGCCCTGGGCTGAGTGGGCGATGTTCGGTCTGATCGCGGCCGGTGTTCTGCTGGATTTCTCCAGTATTATGGAGTTTCTGAAAGAGCGTACGACGATTAACCCGATTCGCATTGAGAAAGCGACGGCGCTGGTGACGACCGGTTTTTACCGCATTACCCGCAACCCTATGTATTCGGGGCTGGCTCTGTGGCTGGGTGCTTTTGCGATTTATCTGCAGGTGTGGGAAAGCGCAGCCTTGATTGTGGTGTTTATGCTGTATATCACGCGCTTTCAGATCATTCCGGAAGAACGCATGATGTCGAAACAGTTTGGTGACCGTTACCTTGCCTACACGCATCAGGTACGTCGCTGGTTGTAATAAAGCGGGTTGTAATAGCCCTAGCTACTGAAGTTGATTGCAAAAAAAACGGCAGAATATTCTGCCGTTTTTTTATGTTTTCTGTCTGGTGCCAGGCTTCAGCTCAGTGAAGATGCAGTATCCTGAATTTTCTTCACCATGGCGCGCAGACCGTTCCCCCGCGTCGGGCTCAGGTGTTTCACCAGATCGACCTGTTTAAAATAGTCTTCGATATCAAAGGCGAGAATATCCGCCGGTGTTTTCTGGTTATAGGCAGCCAGCACCATGCCCAGTAGTCCACGCACAATATGCGCGTCTGAGTCCGCCTCAAACAGAAGCTTGCCGTCTTTTTCTTCGTGATCAATCCACACCTGTGACTGACAGCCACGCAGCAGAAAATGCTCGTTCTTTTTGTTGTCCGGCATGGTGGGTAATTCCTTACCCAGATCGATTATGTATTTGTAGCGCTCTTCCCAGT
>JBPEXS010000527.1:0-5613 GCA_052031325.1 Thalassolituus sp.
TGCGTTCCGCATTGCGTGAAGACCCGGATGTGATTCTGGTCGGTGAGCTGCGGGACCTGGAGACCATCCGTCTGGCGCTGACGGCGGCTGAAACCGGCCACGTGGTGTTCGGTACCCTGCACACCAACTCGGCTGCCAAAACCATCGACCGTATCGTCGATGTGTTCCCCAGCGAAGAGAAATCGATAGTCCGCTCTATGCTGTCTGAGTCGCTGCAGGGTGTTATCTCGCAGATCCTGATCAAGAAAACCGGTGGTGGCCGGGTTGCCGCTCATGAGATCATGGTGGGCACTCCTGCGATCAGGAACCTGATCCGGGAAGATAAAATTGCGCAGATGTACTCGGCGATTCAGACCGGGATGGCTCACGGCATGCAGACCATGGATCAGTGTCTGCAGAATCTGGTTGGCAAAGGACTCATCTCGCGTGACAGCGCCCGAGAGCGTGCGAAAATACCGGAAAACTTTAAGTAACAGGTGAATGACCTTGTCGATGGATAAATTTCTGCGGTTTATGGTGGAGAAATCCGCTTCAGATCTGTTTATTACCGCGGGTGTACCCCCTTCCATCAAAGTGCATGGCAAGGTCGTGCCAGTGAACAAAAATACCCTGAGTGCGGATCAGGTACGTGAGATCGTTTACGGTCTGATGAGCCCGAAGCAACAGGAAGAATTTGAGACTGAGAAAGAACTCAACTTCGCCATCAATGCCACCGGCGTTGGCCGTTTCCGCGCCAGTGCTTTCTTTCAGCGCAACGTACCGGGCATGGTGCTGCGTCGTATCGAAACGCGCATTCCGACCATTGATCAGCTGGGTCTGCCGGATGTGGTGAAAGACCTGTCGATGACCAAACGTGGTCTGATTCTGTTTGTCGGTGCCACTGGGGCGGGTAAAACGACCTCACTGTCGGCCATGATTGGTCACCGCAATCTGAACAGTCAGGGTCATATCCTCAGCATTGAAGATCCGATCGAATTCATCCACAAACACGAGGGGTGTATCGTCACTCAGCGTGAAGTTGGTCTGGATACTGAAAGCTTCGAAGTGGCGCTGAAAAATGGTCTGCGTCAGGCGCCGGATGCCATCATGATTGGTGAGGTGCGCACCTCAACCACCATGGAGCACGCCATCACGTTTGCCGAAACCGGCCATCTTTGTCTGGCCACCCTGCACGCCAACAACGCTAACCAGGCGCTGGACCGGGTGATTCATTTTTTCAATGCAGAACGGCATTCACAGATCTGGATGGATCTGTCGCTGAACCTGCGCGCAGTGATTGCTCAACAACTGGTGCCAACGCCTGACGGTCGCCGTCGTCGTGCTGTGGTTGAGGTGCTGCTGAACACGCCGCTGGTGGCGGATACCATCCGCAAAGGCGATGTGCACGAACTCAAGGATCTGATGGCACGCTCTAATGAACAGGGCATGCAGACCTTCGATCAGGCGTTGTTTGGCCTGTATAAAGAAGGTGAGATCAGTTATGAGGATGCCATCGCGCACGCGGATTCCCCGAATGATCTGCGACTGATGATTAAACTGGGGAATGATCAGGATATCCGTGACCTGGATGGGGTTACGCGGGGTCTGCGTCTGCAGGACTGATCTCTGTAAAACGGGGTCATCCTGAACGGTCTTGAGTCTTGAGTCTTGAGGCCTGGACTCAGAATACCTTTCAGTTTTTCTCCCACTTTTCTCTGGCTATGGCATCTTTCTCATTCGCTTCTACCCAGAGTTCACCTTCCGCTGTGATTTCTTTTTTCCAGAATGGCGCTTCGGTTTTTAAGTAATCCATCAGAAAACGGCAGGCGTCGAAGGCGGCGTCTCTGTGCTGGCTGCTGACGCCGACAAAGACAATCTGGTCACCTGTTTCTAAACGTCCGACACGGTGAATGATGCGCACCTGAGACAGCGACCAGCGTTGTCGTGCCTGCGCTGCAATTGCCTTGAGGGATTTCTCGGTCATGCCCGGATAGTGCTCAATTTCCATGGCGATGGTCTGGTCAGTGACGCCCAGCTCCCTTACCAGCCCGGTAAAGCATACGACGGCGCCATTTTCGCCGGATTTGGCCGTCAGGGCATCGTATTCCTGCTGCAGTTTAAAGTCGTTTGTCTGCACGGAAATGTGGTCCATTCAGCCTCCGGTGACCGGCGGAAAAAAGGCGACTTCATCTCCGGCTTTGATCAGGGTGTCGCCCTGGCAAATGGTCTGATTCACAGCGGATAAGGTGCGCGCCGGTTCAAACAACGACGCGTGTTCTGGCAGGGCTTCTGCCAGTGTCTGACGAAGCTCGCTGACGGTCAGGGGGAGACTGACGTCCAGCTCAACGGATTCACCCAGGGTTTCACGTAAGGCGGCAAAAAAAAGGATTTTCATTGGCTGGGCCCTGTCTGTTGCTGTGCCTGCCATGGACCGTTTTTTCCGCCATGTTTGGTCAGAACCCGCAGGCCGGTGATTTCCATGCCAGGGTCTTTGGCTTTACACATATCAAACAGGGTCAGCGCAGCTACTGAGGCGGCGGTGAGGGCTTCCATCTCGACACCGGTTTTTCCGTCAAGGCGACACAGGCTGATGATGCGCACCCGGGAATTCGCCTGGTCAATTTCAAAATCGACAGCGACCTTGCTGAGCATGAGCGGATGGCACAAAGGAATCAGATACCCACATTGCTTGGCTGCCTGAATACCGGCGATACGTGCTGTACCAAACACATCGCCTTTGTGATGATTGCCATCAATAATGGCTGTCAGGGTGTCGGGCTGCATATTAATAAAGCCTTCCGCACGGGCTTCACGGCGGGTGATGTCTTTTTCAGAGACGTCGACCATGCTGGCTTCACCGCGCTGATTAATGTGAGAAAACTCAGACATATTTATTCCGCTACTTTTTTCAGGCGCAAAGCAAAATTGCAGGGTTTGTGTGTGCTGTCGAGCTGGGTGCGGATGATGCCCTCCCAGGCTTCTTTGCAGGCACTGGTGGAGCCGGGAATGCAGAAAATCAGGGTGTCATTGGACAGCCCGGCCAGTGCGCGGCTCTGAATGGTCGAGGTGCCGATGGTCTGGTAGGACAACTGACGGAACAGCTCACCAAAACCATCTATGGTTTTATCAAACAGTGGAGCAATGGCCTCAGGCGTGGAGTCACGCTCGGTAAATCCGGTGCCGCCTGTAATGATGATGACCTGGGTTTGATCATCAGCCACCCAGTCACACACCGTCGCGCGGATTTTATACACATTATCGACCACGATTTTTTTTGTCAGGCAGGTGTGTCCGGCCGTCGTGACGGATTCTTTCAGCAGGTCGCCACTGGTATCGGTTGCTTCTGTGCGTGAATCCGACACGGTGAGCACGGCGATATTGAGCGGGATAAAGGCATCGGTGAAGGTTTTAGCCATGATGAGTTTCCTGTGATGAGGCCGGTGTCTGTGAAGCCGCCTTGAGCGATTCCTGGCGACAGAAAGCCTGCCACTCTGTCGGCGTATTGGTATTGATCAGTGAGGGTTCGCTTTCGGTCCTGAGATTGCTGGCGTTTACGGATCTGAGCAGGTGTTTCACCGACAGGTCAGACTCTTCGTTGTTGAGGAGAGCCTCAAGAAGGGTTGTCAGCGCGGTGGATTTCGTCAGTACGCACGGCAGTGGGTAGTGCTCAAAACAGGCATTGGCCTGTGCGTTGAGCAGAGGTTGCAGAGAGCTGGCGGTCAGAGCAGGCATATCGCAGGGCAATACCAGCAGGCGGTCGCCATTTTGCAACTCTGTGGTGGCCGCATGAATGCCCGCAAGTGGGCCTTTATCGGTAAACCGGTCGCGGATGACCGACACAGGCTCTGTGATGGCAGGGTGCGCATGATTCACCAGAACACGGTCGGCATTGAGGGCTTCAGCCAGACGGATCAGGTAGTCCAGCTGGGTCATGCCATCCGGTCGTTGCAGTGCGGATTTGTCCTGCCCCATGCGCTGTGAGCGACCGCCAGCCAGAATCAGAACAACAAAAGCCATAATGTCTCCTTAGCCGCCCAGCATGGCAAAGTGAGTGGTCGCACCGGTGTTGTCCTGCTCCAGGTAGTGGGTCTCTTTTTTAAGAGGCATCAGTCGTTGCAGCTCGGCATCCAGAGCCTCGCTCTCACTCTGATTTAATAGGTGGCGCAGGTCGTGCCCCTGTTCGCCGAACAGGCACAGATGCAGCTTACCGGTGGCCGATACCCGCAGGCGGTTACAGCTGCTGCAGAAATCTTTGCTGTACGGCATGATCAGCCCGATACGGCCGGCGTAATCCGGGTGTGTAAATTCCCGGGCCGGGCCAGCACTGGCGTCGCGCAGCAGCGGTTGCCAGCCATCGTTCAGCAGGCGTGTCTGGATGTCTTCACCGCGGATATGGTTCTGGGCAAAAAAGTCGGCGTTGTCGCCGGTGCGCATCAGCTCAATAAAGCGCAGCGTGAGTGGCGTCTCACGAATCCAGTTCAGGAATGTCTCCAGTCCATCACCGTTAAACTGTTTAATTAATACGGTGTTAATGCGGGTGTTTTTAAAACCGGCGGCGTTTGCGGCTTCAAGGCCGTCCAGCAGCTCCTGCAGACGGTCATGCCCGGTGATGGCATGAAACTGGCGCGGATCGAGACTGTCGATGCTGAGGTTGATGCGATCAAGACCGGCGTCTTTCCACGTCTGTACCCGATCCGCCAGACGGTAGCCGTTGGTTGTGAGTACAACCTCTTCGATGCCCGGAGTAGCGCGTACGGTTTGAATGATCTCGGGTAAATCAGAGCGCACAGAGGGTTCTCCGCCCGTGATGCGCACCTTTTTTGTGCCCGCACGGGCAAAGGCCGCAACCAGATGGCGGATTTCATCAACGGATAAAGGCTGCTCATCCGAACTGCACTGGTAACCGTCCGGCAGACAGTAATTGCAGCGGAAATTGCAGACATCCGTTATCGACAGACGCAAATAACGGAAGCGTCTGCCGAAACTGTCCTGCAGAATAGTCATTGCTACACCTTTCCAAGCGCGGGAGGCCCACCCGTTTCCAGATGAACCCGGCATCAGCAGATGCGGCCAGACGTTCATATCTGTCCGATCTGGACAGACGTAGAAAGCATGGCTTCGGCGTACATGTTGTCACCCAACGGGCAACGTTAGCGTGAGTTTACCTCAGATCAGGGTTTGCGGTAAAAGTTGCTGAATAAGGTGATCGATAAGGCGATTGCCCAGGCGGTGACCTTAAATAGTGATAGGGTGATGATTCAGGTCACATTTGGTGCATCAGAGATCTGGGCAACGGGCATCGAGTATCAACCTGGCTCATATCGCCCCTCGTCATTGTCGACGAAGAAGATCAGATTAGGGTGACTGATCTGGATTAACTGACTGTTTGATCAGTTGCCGGATCATTGTTGCCATTCAAACCGGTTCTTTTCTGAAACTGGCAAGTACCTTGCTGCTAACATGCGGTCTCGGTCAGAGTCAGCTTTCGGCCTGACCGATAAATTTTGCCGTTGGCGACCAGAGCGGCCCGGATTACTGAGCCCGGCCCCGGAAGTTGTCGCCATCCGCTTCTTTTCAGTGAGGATTAGTAATGTTTAAACCGAAAACGCTCGTGGCTGCCTGCCTGACCACCGT
>JBPEXS010000528.1:0-8587 GCA_052031325.1 Thalassolituus sp.
GCATCTGAGGCGTTTCCTTGTGATCAATAAAGTCTGAGACCTGTTATCAGGAATCAAGTTGCAGACCGCTGGCGGGCAGAGCAACGTTATCCAGCCAGGCTTTACCCTGATCCATCTTCAGTCGGCCTTCAACAAACCATTTAACGGCGATCGGGTAGATGATGTGTTCCTGTTTCTGTACTTTGTTGCGCAGTGAATCAGCATCGTCAGCTTCTTCAATGGCAACTTTCGCCTGGATGATATTCGGCCCATCATCCAGTATTTCGGTGACAAAATGAACGGTCACACCATGTTCGCTGTCACCGGCATCCAGCGCCCGCTGATGGGTGTTCAGTCCCTGATACTTTGGCAGCAGAGAAGGGTGGATATTGATCATGCGTCCTTCATAGCGACGAACAAAGTCCCCAGTCAGAATGCGCATAAAGCCCGCAAGCACAACCAGGTCTGGCTGGTGGGAGTCAATCTCACGCATCAGCGCCACATCGAATTCTTCCCGGGAGGCATACTCTTTGTGGTTGACAACAGAAGTGTGAATATCACGATCACGGGCTTTCTGTAGTCCAGCCACATCAGGCACATTACTGATCACCGCTGCGATATCGGCATCGGGCGATTTCTTCGCAACCTGCTCAGCGATGGCGAGCATATTACTGCCACTGCCAGAAATCAGAATAACAATGCGTGGGCGTTCTTCAGCGCCCGGGCCTCCCGGCCCGGATTCAGGCAGGTTCATGCACGGCTTCCGGTAAATTCGGTACGCTCGTCGCCTTCGGCCAGAGGTTGAACTTCACCAATCAACCAGGCCTGCTCACCTTCTGCATTCAGCAGTGCGATGGCAGAACTCGCTTTTTCTTCCGGAACCGCAATGATCATACCGACACCACAGTTGAAGGTGCGGAACATTTCGGACATCGCGATGTTGCCCTGCTCCTGCAGCCAGGAGAAGACTTCTGGCCATTGCCAGCTGTTGGTGTCGATCACTGCTTTACAGTCGTCCGGCAGTACACGGGGAATGTTTTCCTGGAAGCCACCGCCGGTGATGTGCGAAAGGGCGTGCACCTTAGACGCGTTGATGAGCTTAAGAACTGATTTCACATAAATACGGGTCGGAGCCATCAGCGCCTCGGCGATGGTCTGGCCTTCCAGCTCTGCGGACAGATCCGCACCGGCAACTTCGATCACGCGACGGATCAGAGAGTAACCATTTGAGTGCGGGCCGCTGGACGCCAGGGCGATCAGCTTGTCACCGGCTTTTACTTCAGAGCCATCAATAAGATCGGCTTTTTCGACGATGCCGACGCAGAAACCGGCGAGATCATAGTCTTCACCTTCATACATGCCGGGCATTTCAGCCGTTTCACCACCGATGAGTGACGCACCAGCCTGCTCGCAACCGACTCCGATGCCGTCAACGACCGCCGCAGCGACATCAACATTCAGTTTGCCAGTCGCATAGTAGTCGAGGAAGAAGAGAGGTTCTGCACCGGCTACAACCAGGTCGTTGACGCACATGGCCACCAGGTCAATACCGATGGTGTTGTGCATGTTCAGGTCCATAGCCAGGCGTAGTTTCGTGCCGACACCGTCAGTACCAGAGACCAATACAGGCTGATCATAGCCTTGTGGCAGCTCAAACAGAGCACCGAAGCCACCGAGCCCAGCCATCACCTCAGGGCGGCGGGTTCGTTGGGCAACGCCTTTGATGCGTTCCACCAGGGCATTACCGGCGTCGATGTCTACACCGGCATCTTTATAGCTGAGGGGGGTCTTGTCGCTCATGGGGCATATTCCGGGCTGGTTCAGGAAGGCGCGTATTCTAACGATTTGTTGGCCCGACTGCATCTTTCATCCACGTGTCTTCTATTGGTTCAGGCGCGACTCAAGACGTGGCACAATAGCGACGCTGATTTTCTGAGGACTTCCGGTGCGTTTTTTAGTTGTTCTGTCCATTCTTTTTATGCCCGCTATGGCGCTCAGTGCCACCGTAACCGGGCTTTATAATGTCTCTGTTCCGGTTGAAAACCAGAGTGCCGCCAGTCGGGAGGCCGCTGTTGCCGAGGCCTACCAACAGATGATCGTGCGTCTGTCAGGTCAGGAAAGTAGCCTGGATAATGATCTGCTGCGTCAGGAGGCCAGCAAGGCCGAAACGCACCTGACCAGCCTCAGTTACCTGCGCGATGAACAAGGGTTGTTGTCTCTGGTGGTCAACTTCAATCCGTCTTCATTGCGAGCTTTGTTTGAAAATGCCCAGGCCCCGGTATGGGGAGCTTCGCGTCCGTCATTGTTGGTATTGATGGCCGTGGAAACAGCAAGTGGCGAGCGTCAGGTCCTATCGCAGAGTACAGAGTGGGGCCAGATAGTTGGGGCGTCCCTTCAGACTCGGGGCCTGCCTTATCTTTTCCCCAGTTGGGATCTTGAAGATGAAATTACGCTGCCTGTGGCACGCCTCTGGGGGCAGTTTGAACAGGATATTGCGGCTCTGGCGGAGCGCTACCCGAATGAAGGCATTCTGACCGGCCGCTTCTGGAAAAATGCCGATGCGCAGTGGCAATTTTCAGGTTCTCTCCGCCATGCGGAAGAGACCCTGCCTTTGCGAAATACCGCTGCCACGGAAAATGAGCTGGCACTGATCATCGCTGGGCAGGCTGCTGCCAGCCTGTCTGAGCGATATGCGGTTACCGCAGGCGGCTCTGCGAATAACCCGGGTTTCCGTATACAGGTCGCTGGAATTGAAGATTTCAGTGAGTACAGGGCATTGCAGGATTACCTGGCTGGCCGGGTCGGTGTGCGTTCTGTACAGGTGATGAATGCAGAAGCTGATACAGTGACGCTGGTTCTGAGTCTCTCTGGCGAGTGGGATCAGATCTGGCGGGTTATGGAGCTCGACAACAAACTGGAAAAACGTCCGGAAGATGAGCGACTCTACTGGCTGCCCTGATATGGATCTACACCCTCAGCTGACACTGGCTGTGACGGCTCCTGAAGATGCCCGCTTCTCCAATTTTTACGTGGGCCCTAATCAGCAGCTGGTGTCTTCACTACAGTCCCAGTGGACGACCAAAGGCAGCCCCTTTATTTACCTTTGGGGGCCAGAGGGAAGCGGCCGCAGTCATCTGCTGCAGGCAGCCTGTCACTATGCTCAGTCACTCGGACACCAGAGTATGTATCTGGCGTTGCAGGAATTCTGTCATCTGCCGCCTGAGGTGATCGAAGGGGTAGGGAGTCTACCACTGGTAGCGCTTGATAATGTTGATAAGGTGCCCCCTGGCAGTGACTGGGAAGAGTCTCTGTTTCACCTGTTTAACACTCTGCAGGATCAGCAGGGGCACTTACTGGTCAGTGCATCTGTTCCACCTTCTCAGCTCCCAACTGAGCTGGCTGACCTGAAGTCACGCTTAAGTTCTGGGGTCGTGTTTCAGCTGCAGACCTTGAGTGATGATGAAAAAGCAGCGGCCCTGATACTTCAGGCCGAGGATCGTGGCATGCAGCTCAGCGAAGACGTTGCGCGCTACCTTTTAGGGCGCGGCCCGCGTGATATGGCGGGTCTGATTCAGCTGCTTAACAGTCTGGATGAAGCCTCGCTCAGAGCGCAGCGGCGACTGACCATTCCCTTTCTGCGTGAAGAGCTGAACTGGTAAGCTCAGACCGCGTAAATTAAAAAAGCCCTGAACCGGAAGGAACAGGGCTTTCAAAACGTGCATTTTTTTCTTCAGCGGCGCTGTGCAGTCAATTGGCTGCCCAGGGTCAGCTCGACATAATCCATCATGATATTGCCTGCCTCCTGCAGAAGTGGGTCTGGCTCTTTATCCAGGTCATCTTCTTCAGTCGCGGCCAGGCCAGCGTTGTCGATATCCTGTTCTGCGGTGTCATTTTTCTCTTCCAGAGAGACCAACAGAGGAATGCCCTTGGCTTTGCGGCGCTTGTTCTCGAGCGCCAGCTCACGTTCTTCATTGGCTTCCCGCTCCTCGCGACGCTGAGTTTCATTCAGTGAAATCTGGGTCTTATCGCGAATTTCAGAAATCAGGGCTTTCTGCTCACGCATATAAATGAAGTCAGGATCGTTCTGTGTGCGTTCACTGTGCAACTCCTGCAACTGGGCCAACTGTCGACGGATCTGACTGCGGTCTAAGTCAGCGGCGGGCTTAATGGTGTCCCAGGGCAGAGCCTGAGGTAGAGAACTCTCACCAATCTTGTCGTTATCGAACAGCGACGGGAACAGAATGTCCGGAATCACCCCCTGATTCTGTGTGCTGTCACCAGACACCCGGTAAAACTTCGCCTGAGTGATCTTCAGCTGACCCTCAGACAACGGGCGCAGAGACTGCACAGTACCCTTACCAAATGTCTGGCCACCTACGACCAGTCCGCGACCGTAATCCTGAATGGCACCCGCGAAAATTTCAGATGCTGAAGCACTCAGGCGATTGGTCAGCACGGTCAGAGGGCCGCCGTACAGCACCTCCGGATCCCGGTCGCGCTCAATACTGATGTGACCACGTGGGCCGCGTACCTGAACGACCGGGCCTACCGGAATAAACAGGCCGGTCAGAGAGATGGCTTCTTCCAGCGAGCCACCACCGTTGTTGCGCAGATCGATGATCAGGCCATCAATACCATCGCGTTTCAGTTCTCCGATCAGGCGACGCACATCACGGGTTGTGCTGCGGTAATCCGGGCGGTTTTCCATCCGACCCTGAAAATCGATGTAAAAGGTCGGGATATCAATCACACCGATCCGGCGGGTTTTCTCGCCTTCTTTCACTTCAATAATGTCTTTCTGGGCAGACTGTTCTTCGAGTTTGACTTCGTCACGGACGATGGCGACTTTCTTGCTGCTGGTGTCCGTTCCGGAGGCAGGCAGAATTTCCAGGCGGACCGTGGAGTCTTTGGGGCCACGGATCAGGTCCACAACTTCATCAAGGCGCCAGCCGATGACATCGACGAATTCACCGTCTTTGCCCTGCGCCACACCGGTAATCAGATCACCGGGTTCCAGATTGCCAGCCTTAGCCGCTGGGCCTCCGGGCACCAGACGTACAACTTTGGTGTGCTCGTCCTGGGCCTGGAGTACTGCACCAATACCCTGCAGAGACAGACTCATATTGATGTTGAAGTTCTCAGAGTTACGCGGTGAAAAGTACTGGGTATGCGGGTCAAAGGTACTGGTGACCGCATTCATAAACACCTGATAAGCGTCTTCAGGACGGCTCTGATGCACCCGGTTCAGCTGGTTCTGATAGCGCTTGGTCAGCAGTTCGCGGGAAGCTTCGTCTTCTTTACCCGCCAGCTTCAGGTTCAGGATCGAATTTTTCAGACGCTTGCGCCATAACTCGTCCAGCTCAGCAGAGGTTTTAGCCCAGTCAGCTTCTTCACGGTCCAGTTCCAGAGTCTCATCGGTATCGAAACGATAGTCGGGCGCGTTCTCTTTAAGCTCGGTCAGCAGAAAAGAGAGGCGTTCTGAAACACGGGCCTGAAAACGGTTATAGATCGTAAATGCCGGGGCCATATTGCCGCGGCTCAGGGCTTCGTCCAGAGTCGTACGGAACTGCTCGAACTCAGCTACATCACTGGCCAGGAAATAGCTGTGGTGGGCATCCAGGTCATCCAGCAGGGTATCGAGAACCTGACCGGAAAGGTCATCGTTCAGGTATTTACGCTCGTAGTGGCCGCGCAGCAGGCTGCTCATGATCTGCTGAGTGGTGACGGACTCAACATCCGTTGGTTTCAGCGGCTCAAAGGGTTTTCCAGGCTCAACATCCGGAATGCTGGCACTGACATTCAGAGTCAGCAGCGCACCGAAGACGAGCGACAGGAAAGGAATGTGGGAATAGGAGGTCTTCATTGACAGGTTGGCTCCTGTATTATTCTTGAAAAGCTGAGTGATCTGCACCGGTTGGACAAGGTATAAATGCCGGACGTAGCACACAGTGTAGTTGACAGTAGAACCCATTGAGACAGTGGATTCCATCTTATTTCTGCCCGCCTTTGTTAAGAAGTGTCTAAAGCACAGGGCAGATTTTCACCAGACCGGAGAGCAGTATGGCGCGTGTCCGCCTTGAATTACCCGAAGCGTATTCTTTCGAAACCACCATGACCGTCCGCGTATCGGACATTAACTACGGCAATCATCTGGGCAATGACCGCATGGTCTCCATGCTGCATGAAGCCCGCCTGCGCTTTCTGCTGGAGCATGGTTTCAGCGAACTGAACATAGGTGGAATCGGTATTCTGGTTTCAGATCTGGTGGTTAACTTCACCGCTGAAGCGTTTGTCGCTGAAAAGCTGAGGTTCCGTGTTGGACTGACCGACTTCAATAAGTATGGCTGTGACTTTATTTATCAGGTGGTGAATGATGAGCAGGACAAGGTCATCGCCAAGGCAAAGACCGGTGTGGTCTTTTTTGATTACGACGAACGCAAAATCAGCCGCATACCTCAGATCTTCTTCGAGCGTTGTGCTCCAGAGCAGAAACCCGCCGACTGAGTCTGCGGGTTTTACCGCTTGCTCTGAGAGCGGGAGTCCGGGGCCAGGGTGAAGTAATCGGAGATAAAGTCGAGGAAGGCGCGGCTCTTGTTGGCCAGATAGCGGTTCTGCGGAAACACCACCTTGATGGTGCGCACCGGAATATCAACATCCGGGAACAAGCGCACCAGCTCACCATTCTGCAGATGCTGATCGGCGATATAGGTCGGCAGGCCGGTAATACCCATCCCCGCCAGGCAGGCCTCATACACCAGGTCTACGTCATTCACAGAGAGCTTGCGCTCAATCTGGTTCAGGCTGAAGCTGTGGTCTTTTTCAAACTGCTTCAGCCAGGTGACCCGTGCGTATTCCGCACTGGCGACCAGCAGGATGCGGTGGTTAAAAATCGCCTCCAGACTGGTTGGGGTGCCCCAGCGCTCCAGATAGTCAGGGGCCGCACAGATCACAATACGCTGTTCAGCAATAGGCTTGGCAACCAGACGGGAATCATCAAGACTGCCAATACGCAGGGCAAAGTCATACCCTTCTTTTACGATGTCCAGCGGACGATCAGAGATGTGCAGATCGAAGCTGATATCCGGGTACTGATCGGAAAAATCCGTCAGCATGCGCCCGAGTTCGCGCCGCCCGAAGTTCGACATGGCCGTAATCCGCAATCGACCACGCGGGGTGTCGTCAAAGTCGGTGACGAGTTTTTCTGCTTCTGAGATGGATTCGAGAATGTGCTGGCAATGCTGATAGAACATCTGCCCGGCTTCTGTAGGACTCACTGAGCGGGTGGTGCGGTTCAGCAGGCGGACGCCGAGACGTTCTTCCAGAGCGCTGATCTGTTTACTCACAGCAGAAGGTGTTACACCCAGAGAGTCGGCAGCTGTTGAAAAATTCCGCGCCCGGACCACAGCGGCAAAGGTCTGCAGGGAATCCAGTCGGGACATATGTATTACCTCCGGTCTTTCAGACACCGTTGGAAAACTGACTGCGTTGCCTCTGGGGAGTTATTACCAGTGGCTACCTTGCCTACATTTTCCAGAAATGTCCTAATTCTTTAAAAAGGCCAGAATATTTGACTGGGAGGAAATAATAAACTTTATCAGCTCAGATCTGGGGTGGCTTTCTCAGTTTGAGACTTTCTCAGTGAGAGGCACAGCCGCTTTAGGCTTGGGGGACCAGAGGTTGATCAGTCCGGCCAGCACGATAAATGCTGCCCCAACCCAGGTACTCCAGGTGGGAATTTCTTCCCAGATCAGCCAGCCCATAAGCGCGCCATACAGCACGGCGCTGTAGGCATACACGCCAACCTTGCCGGTGGGTGCGACTTTATAAGCGCGGGTCAGAGCCAGCTGGCCGACAGTAGCCACCGTTCCCAGAACCAGAATCCACACCCAGTGGCCGGGTTCTGGTGTCTGCCAGGTCAGTGCTGCTCCGGGCGCACTGACGAGAGTCGCTATCACGGCAAAATAAAACACGATGGTCTGACTGGACTCGGTGGCGGACATTCTACGTATCGTCACTTTCGCCAGTGCCGCCAGCATGGCACCCATCAACGCAATCAAGGCGACAGCCGAGAAGGCTTCGCCATCTGGCCTGAGAATAAAGGCCACACCGGTAAAGCCAATCAGTACCGCCAACAGGCTGAATTTGCCAGCACGCTCACCGAGCCAGAGCAGGCCAATGATGGGCATAAAGAAAGGGCTGGATAGCTTAACCAGAAAAGCCTCTGTCAGCGGCATATGGCCCAGTGCCCAGAAATAACAGTACATGGCTGTGACGCCAACCAGACCACGCATCAGGTGCCAGTGCCAGACCTGGGTTCTGAGAATCCGGAAGCCGCTGTTGGCGATCAGAGGTAGCAGAATGGCAAACCCAGCCACATTGCGGAAGAACACCAGTTGCTCGGTGGATAAAGAATCCGACAGGTACTTGATAATACCGCCCATCACCGCCAGTAATGCTTCACCCATTAACAGATAGAGGGCTCCCTGGCGGATATCGTTCTGGGTCAAGGTGCTCTCCGGATTCATGGGGAGTGAGTGGCAGTTGTTTATTATAAGCCGTGTAATCCGTTATGTGTTTCACAAAAAAATAATATACGCACACTCTTGAA
>JBPEXS010000529.1:0-12475 GCA_052031325.1 Thalassolituus sp.
CAGATGATGGATGCCTACTCCTCAGTAGGCATGCCCATTGGCTACAACCACTGGTCGTACGGTAAACAGTTCCTGCAAACGCAGAAAAGCTATCAACGTGGCCAGATGGGTCTGGCGTATGAGATTGTGATTAACTCCAATCCCTGCATAGCCTATCTGATGGAAGAAAACACCATGCCCATGCAGGCACTGGTGATAGCCCATGCCTGCTACGGCCATAATTCATTCTTCAAAAACAATTATTTGTTCCGCACCTGGACCGATGCCAGCTCCATCATTGATTACCTGGTATTTGCCAAGAATTACGTGCGCAAATGCGAAAGCCGCTACGGCCAGGATGAAGTCGAGCGCGTGTTGGATGCCTGTCATACCCTGCAGAATTACGGGGTAGACCGTTATCGCCGGCCTAAACCCATTTCTGCGGCCGAAGAAAGGCTGCGTCAGGAAGAAAGAGAGAATATCCGCCAGCAGCAGCTGAACGACCTGTGGCGTACGCTCCCCACCCGCAAGCAGGGTGAAAAGCAGGCAAAGCAACGTCAGTTCCCTTCTGAGCCGCAGGAAAACCTGCTGTATTTCATTGAAAAGAATGCGCCATTACTGGAGCCCTGGCAGCGGGAACTGATCCGTATTGTGCGTAAGATCTCGCAGTATTTTTACCCTCAGCGTCAGACTCAGGTGATGAACGAAGGCTGGGCGACTTTCTGGCATTACACCCTGTTGAATCACCTTTACGATGAAGGAAAACTGACCGACGGCTTTATGATGGAGTTCCTGACATCGCACACCAATGTGGTGTACCAGCCGTCGTTTGACTCCCCCTATTTCAACGGCATTAATCCCTACGCTCTGGGTTTTAATATGTTCCGTGATATCAAACGTATCTGCGAAAACCCAACGGATGAAGACCGCGAATGGTTCCCGGAATTTGCCGGCAAAGAATGGCTGGAAACCCTGCACTTCGCCATGCGTGATTTTAAAGACGAGAGCTTTATTCAGCAGTTTCTGTCACCTAACCTGATCCGGGAATTCCATCTATTCAGCATTTACGATGATGAATCTGAAGAGAATTACCGCGTCGATGCCATACATAACCAACAGGGTTACCGCACGGTACGCGAACATCTGGCCCGTCAGTATGATCTGTCCGTGCGCGAGCCGGATATTCAGATCACCCGCGTGGATGTTCAGGGCGATCGTTCAATGACCCTCAGGCATACGCAGACGGACAACAAACCTCTGTCTACGGACACCTTTGAGGTACTTAAGCACCTGCACTTTCTCTGGGGCTTCGATGTGCATCTTGAAAGCTGGAATGACGGGCAACTGTTGAAACGCATGAGTTGTCCGTCTGTGTCTGTAGAGCTTTAATCGGTCTGTCAGGTATAAAAAACCGGGCTCATCAGCCCGGTTTTTTTATACCGCATCTTTTGAGATGCAGGCCTACCAGGCAATCACCATATCATCCCGCTGGATCGACAGCGTTTCTGCCGGATAACTCAGATCCGCAATAATAAATTGTGGTTGAACCTGCTTCACCACAGCTTCAGCCGCCATATCGGTCAACTCAGTGCGGGGTTCCAGATCCAGATTGTAGAGTGTGCCTGTGCGGTAAACTTTAAAGGTATCACCCGGACGGATACCCGCACTGGCTGTGGCTTCAATGTGCAGACGATTACCCCGCGCGCGCACGATACGCGCCATAAAAGGCTGGCAACGCAGTACTTCACTGACGTCCTCAGAGACATTATCCAACAGGGTTTCTACAGCAGAGCCGTAGGCCGTTGCCCAGAAGTCCGGTGTCGCAAATCCGGTTCTGTCCGTGGCTTTTGCATCCCATAACCCCTGGGTCCGGTAGGTCTGCTGATAGAGCATGGCACCGCTGAGACCATCGTGAATAAACACGTCCATGACAAAATCACGTGGATGATGAGCCCGGCTGAACATAGCCCCCAGCAAAGAACCCTGCGCTCGCTGCTTATCTTTATGCACATCCATATCGCGGATCACACCAGAGATCACATACTGAGCGCCCAGCTGTGTCGCCAGGGCGACTGAGGTGGTCAGACGCTGCTGCGCGGTTTCTGCTGACGGAGCCCGGCGCGGATCCTGATACAGACTGATACGGGTCGCATCCAGAACCCGCAACTGTCCTGACTGGTTCAGCGCCCCTGCCAACCAGCGCGGCAACGCCTGCTCCGCATTTTCCAGGCGCCCTAACGTCGCCTGCTGTGGTTGGGCCAGACCAAACCCCGCGATAGCAATGGCCTTGCGGTAATTCGGCGTATCCACCGGGCACAGACCCTGCGGAGTCACATCAGCACGCAGAGCTATCTGGTACATGCCATCGACACTGTCTTCCCAGAGAATCTGTACATCTTTAACGCTGGACTGGGTCGTCACCGCCACATCATCGCGAACGATTTCACCGTGCTGCATCATCTGAATCGCACTGACGCGGCTGTTACCCTGCAGACTGGCCTGATGCAGAGCATCCTTCAGCGCACGCTCGCGGGCTTCTGCCGGTGCACCGTCGAGCGGAGCCTGCCCCACAACCTCAACCACATCCGCCTGACACTGGATACCAAGTGAGATCAGTACAGTGCACCCGAGTGCTTTGAATACACGCAATCTGCTCATCCGCCTGCCCTCCGGTTATTCGATAAAGTAAAACCCACTTTCCGGACTGGCCGACTCCGACTCCACCCGGTCACGTTGTGACGCTGCGAACTGCTGCACAGAGCGGACGCCCAGCGGCACCCGGCAATCGACATTGAAGCGTTGGCTGTCACGGGTCTGCAGACAGTTACGGAAGCCCTGATCAATGGTCATTTCCAGAATGGTTTCTACACTGCCATCGGCCATAAACTCAGTCGACACGACGCGCGCACCATGGATGGAGGTTTCCACATAACTGCGGAAGCGGTCGTTCTGAACCACCATATCGCTGACCGTGGTACTGCCCTGAATCGAGGTACCGTAAACGCGTTCGGCCATGGCCCGGTAGGCGTCAAGCTTTGAGGCACGGATGGCCATCAGGCGTTTCTGGGTCGCCGTATGTGTAGCGGCATCATTGGTAGCACCGTACCCGACGACGCGCAGCACCATAGGTGCTACAGGATCGATTTCCTGCTCAACTGGCTGGAAATATTCTTCCGGTGATTCAACACCGGCCTGTTCATCCATGACTGAAGCACAGCCTGACATCACGACGGATGCCAGGGCTGCGAGAAAGAGGTGTTTCATATCGAACTCCGCAGAGATAAGTCTGTTTGTCAGACTATCGGCTGCGGAACCAAAACATTGAGGGGCAATTTACACCGGACGGCGAAAAAACAGCTGACTGACCCAGAGATCCGCCCGCCGGTGCCACTGATAAAGACTGAGTCCCGCAAGGAGCAGAACCACTCCACTGAGCGTCGTCATCTGCAGGGTTTCGCCATGCAGCAGATAACCCCACAGCAGAGCCAGCACAGGAGCCATCAGAGTAATCAGCATCACCCGGGCCGTGGGCAGATTCCGCAAAATGTAGAAATACAGCAGAAAGGCCAGTAAGGAACCGAACACTATCAGGTACCCCAGACCCGCGACCGCAGCCAAAGGCCAGACCTCTGGCAGATGAAATCCGAACACCGGCACCGTCAGCAGATAAAAGAACGACGATACCCAGAGCGTACCGCTGGTCTGAACGACAGGGTGAATGTCGGCATTAATGCGCTTAACCCAGACACCACTGATGGCAAACAAAGTCGCCGACAGGAAACTGCCGAGAATGCCTTTCCAGGCCGTGATATCCAGAGACAGGCGCCCGGAAACCACCAGCGTCAGTCCCGCCAGAGCAATGCCGAGCGCCAGAATCCGCACCGGCGTCAGCTCTTTCTCTTTCAGCCAGATGTAGGCAATTGCACCCGACAACATCGGCGTAAGACCATAAATGACTGAAATCAGGCCGGACGGTATGTATGCCGCCCCCCAGTAGACACTGAGCATGGCCCCATAAACACCGACCGTACCGGCCAGATAACTCCTCAGCGCGTCCGCCGAAAAAACAAAGCGCTGGCGCAACACAAACACCAATGGCACAGACAGCATCGCACTGCCCCACATTCTCAGACTGGCTGACGTGTAAAAATCCAGCCCTTCCAGAGTGAACTGAATGCCAAGAGGCGTCGACGACCAGATAAAAATGACTGCCAGGTATGCGCAGAGCAGTTTCATGATTCCCTCACAAGGTTGATGGCAACTGCCGGCGACCAATAAAAAAGGCCGCAGAGAGCGGCCTTTAAAAAAATGGGTGATAACCCTAATTTTCTGGCCGCAGAACAGTCTCTGCACACAGTGCACACCAACGCGCGACTGGCTCAACAGAGAGCTCAGCAAAACGCACAGCAGCAAACACCGCAGACAGAGCTGCCAAGGTATTTTGCATACGGAGGTGACTGGAATGTGACATGAAAGACCTTTACAAGCACAAAAAACGATCAGTTATAGCCTCTACGATAGATTTCAAATTCCTCAAAAGCAAGCCACACATTTCAGCGTAAGGGTCTAGACTCTGAAAGTATCCCTTACTGAGTTTCTTCCGGAGCCAACATGATCAGACGTACCCTTGTATCGCTTGCCGTCGCTGCCGTTTCCCTCCCTGCTTCAGCCGTGCCCTTTATGCCCATGGATGCACGCGGACTGGCCATGGGTAACACCGGTGTTGCCAGTGCCAACCGGGGACACTCTGCCCATTACAACCCCTCCCTTCTTGCACAGGCAGACGCTGAAGATACCTTCGCCCTGCTGTTGCCCCAGTTTGGTTTTACCGTGGCCGATGAAGAAGAGCTGATTGATCAGGCCAACGATATCAACGACAACATAGTGCCACGCTTTGAAGACCTGTTTGATGACAGCAGCAGCTCCAACTTCACCAGTGCCGTAGAAGATCTGGAAGCCGCTGCCGAGCAGCTGGCCACAACCATCGAGAATCTGGAAAACCTCGATGAAACCAGCACCCAGGCAGAGTTCGAAGCCGCCGCCCAGCAACTGACCGACGATGCCCAGGCATTGAGTGACACCCTGGATGTGGTGGATACCCGCGTCGCTGAGGTCAACGAAGTCAATGCCGAGCTGACCGACGCGCTGGATGCCATCTCTGGTGATCCACTGCGCGGCCGTCTTGGCGTCGGTGGTGCCATCGCCTTCACCGGTCACAAAGACATTGCCGGTGCCATCAGCTTTAACAGTAACCTCAACCTGTCGGGCCGCAGCTTCTTTACCGCCAATGACCAGAACCTGATCCGTGGTTACGGACTGGCAGCGGCAGGGTATGTAGATGCTGCCCAGGACCTGCCAGATCAGGTTGAAAACCTGGCAAGCAACGTTGAGTCTGGCTCATTCAGTGAAGATGACGCGGATAATCTGCTCGCAGCGGTTGAGAATGTAGCCGACTACACCTCAGACCCCATTGAGACCGCAGGCGGTTCCATCAGCATTCTCGAAAACGGCCAGCTGTCGGCCGCTGCTGAAGATCCGGAGCTGGACTCGTATGTGCAGGTCGTTGGTATCGCCGTATCTGAGGTGGGTATCAGCCTGGCGCATGAGTTTAATATCGAAGGCCGTCGCTTTGCCGTCGGTGTCACACCGAAAATGCAGTCCATTGAAACCTTCCATTTCGTCAGTGAAATGGATTCCGATGAAGACATTGATGAAGACGATTTCGACAACAGCCGTACCAGCTACAGCCATTTCAACCTGGATATCGGTGCCTCGTTCTATGCGGATGACAAACGACAGTGGCTGATCGGTGTAGTGATTAAAGACCTGATCGGCAAAGACTTTGAGTTGATGGATGCTCCGGTTAAAGGCAGCCTGACCAACGCCGTGATCGAAGGAGGCTCAGTGTCTCTGTCACCGAAAATCCGTGCGGGTGTCGCCTATAAAGCGAAGAAGTTTGATCTGGCTGCCGACCTCGACCTGACTGAAAATGATCCGGTCGCGTTTGAAAAAGCCACTCAATACGCCTCCTTCGGTGGTGAATGGCGTCCGGTCAGCTTCCTGCAGCTGCGCGGTGGTCTGCGTACCAATCTGGCCGGTGACACCAACGTCGTCTCTCTGGGTGCTGGCCTCTCACCGTGGGGCGTGCATCTGGACCTGGCCGTCCTGACCGACATCTCCAACCCGGAAAAAGAAATCGGCGGTGCTCTGGAAGCAGGTTACTACTTCTGAGCTAACCGCCCTCGCGGTACACTGAACCACAGCTGATATTGAATCAGCTGTGGTTTTTTTATGTCAGGAGCAAACTCCAGCGTGCAGATCTATCTGGTGGGCGGTGCCGTCCGCGACCATATTCTCAAGCGCCCGGTCAAAGACAATGACTGGGTGGTAACCGGCGCCACAGCAGCCGAAATGCTGGCTCTGGGGTACAGTCAGGTCGGTTCAGATTTCCCGGTATTTCTGCACCCCCAGAGTAAAGAGGAATACGCCCTTGCCCGAACCGAGCGCAAAAGCGGCAAAGGTTATCAGGGGTTTATCTGCGACTTTTCGCCGGAGATCACACTGGAAGAAGACCTGCAGCGCCGTGACCTGACCATCAATGCCATGGCTATGACAGACGATGGCCAGATCATCGACCCTTATGGTGGCCAACAGGATCTGGAGCAGCGTCTGCTGCGCCATGTCTCGCCCGCATTTGGCGAAGACCCTCTGCGCGTTCTCCGGGTCGCCCGCTTCGCCGCCCGCTTTGCGCACCTTGGCTTTACCGTCGCAGAAGACACGTTAAACCTGATGAGACAGATGGTGGCTGACGGGGAGCTGGATCATCTGGTCCCCGAACGCGTCTGGACTGAAACCAGCCGCGCCCTGGGCGAGAAAACCCCGGCGGTCTACTTTGAAGTACTGCGTGACTGCGCTGCACTTGAGGTCTGGTTCCCGGAGCTTGATGCTCTGTTCGGCGTGCCTCAGAACCCCAAATGGCACCCGGAAATCGATACTGGCGTGCATACCCTGCGGGTACTGGAACAGGCCAGCCTTTTGAGTAAAGACATTCCGGTGCGCTGGGCCGCTCTGGTGCATGACCTTGGCAAAGCCGCAACCCCGGAGGATCTCTGGCCAGAACACCCGGACCACGAAACTGCCGGACTTGAGCGGGTCACGGCTTTGTGCAAACGACTGAAAGCCCCTAATGATGCAACCCGGCTGGCACTGCAGGCCTGTGAGCTGCATGGCCAGGTGCATCACATTCTGTCTGCCGATGGTGAAGCCATTCTGGCGCTGTTTGACCGTCTCGATGTCTGGCGGCGACCGGAGTCACTGGAGCCACTGCTGCTGACCTGCATCGCCGATGCACGCGGTAAACCGGGCTTTGAACAGAGTGAATACCCCCAGGCAGCGTTCTGCCGCCAGGCATTAGAGCTGGCCAACAGCGTGACCGCGCGCGACATCATGGCTCAGGGCATTCAGGGTGCAGAGATCCGTCCGGCACTGGCACAGGCACGCGCCGCAAAACTGAATCAGTGGATAGATGAGCAAAGCTCACTGAATAGGAATAGCTGAGCAGAAATCGTAGGGACTTCGCGGCTCAGGCAACGCCGTCCAGGTCACAAGGGTTCAGAGCCTGACCGGCGACACGGGGCAGATACGCAGAGAAGGGCTGGCCACTTTGGGGGCAGATCCCTTCCGGCAGTAAATCCAGCAGTGGCCTGAGCACAAAGGCAAACTCATGGACGTCCTGTCGAGGCAACTCAATGCCACCGTGCCTCCCGGTCAGGTTGTCGTAGAGCAGAATGTCGATATCCAGGGCCCGTGAAGAGAACTTCACGGCATCGGCCTTACGGCCAAAATCTTCTTCAATTATTTTCAGGCATTGGTTCAGTTCCGCAACCGACAGACCGGTCTCAATTTCCGCCACCAGGTTGATAAATTCCGGCCCATCAAAACCCATAGCCGGTGAACGGTAACAGGGCGACAGACGCAGAATCTGAACATTCTGGCCCAGCTGGCTAAGTCCCGCTGCAATATTGACCTGCGGTTCGATATTGGCACCGATACCGAGATACACCCGCGCCATCAGAAGCCCTCGCCACGCTCAATGCTGAGGCCAACAGCCCGCGCCTGAGGCACCACCGCAGGCTTCTCAACCTGAATCCGCAGCCATGGCATGCCGAATTCTTTCATCAGGCTGTCCGCCAGACGGTCGAGCATGGATTCCAGCAACTGAAAATGCTGCTCGCGGACAAAACGCTCAATAAACTCGGCCACGGCCTGATAATTCAGGGCGTGCATCAGGTCATCGGTCTGTGCAGCCACACGGATGTTCCAGGCCATCTCCAGATCAAAAATCAGTGGCTGACGGACCTGTTTCTCCCAGTCGAATACACCGATAACGGCCTCAACTTCGAGGCCCCTGATAAAGACCTTATCCATGCTCAGCCTCCCCGGCTTCAGCCAATCCGGAATCTCCAACAGCAGACAACTCGGTCAACGGCCAACGCGGTACACAGGCGACGGCCAGCCCCACTTTCTCTCCGGCACGCAGGCGCTGAGCTCCGGCATAGGCAATCATGGCGCCGTTGTCGGTGCAGAGTTCCGGGCGAGGATAAAACACCTGCCCTCCCTGCTCTGCGGCCATGGCTTTCAGGCGCTCACGCAGAGAGCGGTTGGCTCCCACACCACCGGCAATAATCAGACGGTTCACTCCGGTCTGCTGCATGGCACGACGGCATTTGATCAGCAAAGTATCCACAACCGCTGCCTGGAATCCCGCCGCAATATCCGCCTGATCCTGCTCAGTCAGCACACCATCAACCGCACACTCCAGAATCGTGGTTCGTGTGAAAGTTTTCAGTCCACTGAAGCTGAAATCCAGGCCGGGCCGGTCAGTCATAGGGCGGGGGAATTTAAAACGGCTGGCATCGCCGTGTTCCGCAATGCGGCTCAGGTGAGGCCCACCAGGGTACGGCAACCCCATCATCTTGGCGGCTTTATCAAAGGCTTCGCCTGCTGCGTCATCCAGAGATTCGCCCAGCAACGAATACTGACCAATACCATCCACCTGTACTAATTGGGTGTGACCGCCGGAAACCAGCAGGGCAATGAATGGAAAGTCAGGTGATTCTTCTTCGAGCATGGGGGCCAACAAGTGACCTTCCATATGATGCACACCCACCGCCGGAATGTTCAGTGACCAGGCCAGAGAACGGCCCAGACAGGCACCGGTCAGCAACGCGCCGACCAGACCTGGGCCTGAGGTGTAGGCAATACCATCCAGCTGCGACAGGCTCACCCCAGCATCAGCCAGCACCTGTTTAATCAGTGGAAGGCCTTTGCGCACATGATCGCGCGAAGCCAGCTCGGGCACCACGCCGCCATACTCTGCATGCACAGCGATCTGAGAGTACACTTCATGCGCCAGCAGGCCGCGCTCTGTATCGTACAGGGCGATTCCGGTTTCATCGCAGGAAGTCTCAAGTCCCAGAACCAGCATATTGATCAGACCTCGTCAGTGCTCAAACGTCGCTAAACTGCGGATCATACTGACCGCAGGCAGGGCTTGCCAGCCGTTGTGCAAATTATCGGCGAAAGCACTTTGCATTATCAGAACAAAGGCTATAAAATGCCCGCCCTCTTGCCGGAGGTGTGCCCATTTACGCCCCTGCCGGACTGAATTTATTACTAACACTTAGCACTTAGGTGATTGGATGCCAGCTGTAAAAGTTAAAGAGAACGAGCCCTTTGATATCGCTCTTCGTCGTTTCAAGCGTTCCTGCGAAAAAGCCGGTGTACTGTCTGAAGTACGTCGTCGCGAACACTACGAAAAGCCTACCTGGGTTCGTAAGCGCAAAGCCGCTGCTGCTGTTAAGCGTCATCTGAAGAAAGTTCAGCGCGAACAGCGCAAGATGACCCGTCTGTACTGATCCCTTTTCAGTTCAGATTACCGAGCAGCTTATGAGCCTGACCGCAACGATCAAAGAGGCTGTCAAAGCCGCCATGCGTGCGAAAGCCAAAGAGCGCCTGGCGACTCTGCGCCTGATCACGTCGGAGTTTAAACGCGTCGAAGTTGATGAACGCGTTGAGATAGACGATGACCGTGCCCTGGTGATTCTCGACAAGATGTGTAAACAGCGTCGGGACTCCATCGCTCAGTATCAGTCAGCGGGTCGTGAAGACCTGGCGGCGGTTGAGCAGGCCGAGATCGATGTGATCAGTGAGTACCTACCTGCTGCGTTGAGCGAAGATGAGCTCAGCACAATGGTTGCCGCTGCTATCAGCGAAACCGGTGCCACTGGCATGCAGGATATGGGCAAAGTGATGGCGATTATCAAGCCTCAGGCCCAGGGTCGTGCCGATATGGCTCAGGTCAGCAAGCTGGTCAAAGCTCAGCTCGGCTAAGAAACCTGCACGGACATCAGTACAGCGGGCTACCTTTGCCCGCACTGTCGTCGTTGATACTGCTGACAGGTTACTTGAAAGCGTCAATAGGATAACTTATTGACGCTTTTGCTGTTTAAAGGTGCCCCCTGAATGGCCAGCCGGATTCCCCAGAGCTTTATTGATGAACTCCTCGCCCGGGTGGACGTGGTCGACATCGTAGACAGCCGGGTGAAACTGAAGAAAACCGGCAAGAACTACTCGGCCTGCTGTCCGTTTCACAACGAAAACACTCCGTCTTTCACCGTCAGTCCTGACAAACAGTTCTACTACTGCTTTGGCTGTGGTGCTTCCGGCACTGCGCTGCGCTTTGTCATGGAATTCGATGGTCTGAGTTTTCCCGATGCCGTGGAAAAGCTTGCCGACCAGGCCAGCATGCAGGTACCCAAAGAAAACGTCAGCCGTGCCGAGGTAGAACGCGAACAGCAGCACAACACCCTGTTCAGTCATATGGAGCAGGCGGGTAAATTTTTTGAGCAGCAACTGCGTACCCACCCTGAAAAAGACAAAGCCATCAGCTACCTGAAAAACCGCGGGCTGTCCGGTCAGGCCGCACGGTTTTTTGGTATTGGCTATGCCCCGCCCGGCTGGGACGGACTGCAACAGCAGCTGGGCAAAAACGCCCAGGACATCAAAGAGCTGGTGAGCTGCGGCATGCTGATTGAGAAAGACGACGGCCGGACCTATGACCGTTTCCGCGACCGCATCATGTTTCCCATCCGCGATGCCCGCGGTCGTTACATCGCCTTCGGTGGCCGGGTTCTGGGCGATGAAAAGCCCAAGTATCTGAACTCACCGGAAACGCCGATCTTCCATAAGAACCGTGAGCTCTACGGGCTCTATGAAGCGCGCAAAATCCGCCAGAAACTGACCCGCTTTGTCATCGTGGAAGGCTATATGGATGTCGTGGCACTGGCCGAATTCGGTATCCACTACGCCGTCGCCACCCTGGGCACCGCCACCAGCGAACACCACCTGCGACGCTTATTCAAAATCGTCCCTGAAGTGATTTTCTGTTTTGACGGCGATAACGCCGGACGTACAGCAGCATCACGCGCGATGGAGACGGTATTGCCGGTGCTCAGCGACGGTGTTCAGGCACGCTTCCTGTTTCTGCCGGAAGGCGAAGATCCGGATACTCTGGTGCGCAAAGAAGGCCGCGACGGTTTTGAAGAACGCCTGAATACCTCCATGCATCTGCCTGAGTTTCTGTTCGAGCACCTGAAACAGCAGGTGGATTTTGACACCCTGGATGGCAAGGCACGTCTGGATAAACTGGCTGCGCCACTGATCGGCCGGATTCCCGCCGGTACACTGCGCAACCTGATGGAAAAACAGCTGGAAACACTGATCGGCACCCGCAGTGCTGCACTGGCCAACCTGAAAGACTCAGCAGAAACTACTCAGCCAACGTCAGCCCGACCCGTGAGGCAGGCAAAAGATTCCGCAGCTACGCCAGCGAACGGCTATCAGGAACCAGCGCATGGCGATTATCGTCACAGCGACTCAGGTCATGATCACTTCGCCGACCAGTATGAAGACTTTACAGACGATGATTACGCCAGCCTGGTCAATGATGGCGACCAGACCGAAGACGGCCTGGCCCCTCTGGTACGGCGCGCACTGAGCAGTCTCGTCGCAGCACCATCACTGGCGCAGAAACTGACGCTGCCCGAGGCCGATGCCGAATCACAGCAGGAGCAGCTGTTGTTTGAAGTGCTGAAAAAACTGCAGCAATCCCCGCAACAGAACAGCGTCGGCCTGCTGATTCAGTGGATTGGTACCCCCTATCAGGAAGAGCTGCAGGCACTGGCGGATACACCAGAGACAGGCATTCAGCCGGTCGCTGGCGATATTCAGTCGGTACTGGACCGTATCGGGGCACGCATTGAAGAAAAACGTCTGGCCGAACTGGAAGGTCTGTACAGTTCACGTACGCCGCTCACACCGGAACAACGCGACGAGCTGCGTGAACTGCAGAAGCGTAAAAAACTCCGTAACCGCAAGCGCACGGGCATTTACTCGAAAAACTGAAGAAAACCCATCGGAATGCATCATTGAGCGC
>JBPEXS010000053.1:0-2947 GCA_052031325.1 Thalassolituus sp.
CGCGCGGGAGGCGTCTTCCATGCCGACGCAGATCTCAAAGCCCATGTAGCGCGCTTCGCGGATCAGGCGTGCGGCCTGCGCCAGTGCCCAGCCACGACCTTTGTTCAGCTTGTGCTTCAGATGCTGATCCGACACCGGCAGTGACAGGTCGAGCATCTGCACATTCAGGTGCTTTGCCGCATGCAGGTCTTTGGCAAACATGCGGCACCAGGCCATCAGTTTTGCCGGTAAATTCAGGGCCGCGATGGCCTGAATGATGTCCTGCTCTTCGTCGCCCATGGCTGGGATACCGACTTCCAGCTCGGGCACACCCATGGCACTGAGGCGGCGGGCAATCTCGAGCTTTTCTTCGGCGCTGAACGCGACGCCTGCACTCTGTTCGCCATCGCGCAGGGTCGTATCGTTTACAGTGACAAATGCAGGACGCGTCATATCAGTGCCCTCAGCGGATGCGTTACGCGTAAACCGGCGCGAACGCTTCTTCCGGATTTTCCAGCGGCTTGCCGTCACCCCAGTAAGGCGACAGTTTGCGCAGCTGGGCCACAATCGGTGGTACGGCTTCGATCACGCGATCGATTTCTTCTTCTGTGGTGTAGCGCGACAGAGAGAAACGAACGGTGCCGTGTGCGGCGGTGTAAGGAATGCCCATGGCTTTCATGACGTGGGATGGTTCCAGTGAACCTGAAGTACAGGCGGAACCGGATGACGCAGCGATACCCGCCTTGTTCATCAGCAGCAGAATCGCTTCACCTTCGATGTATTCAAAGGCGATGTTGGCGGTGTTTGGCAGACGGTTTTCGACATCACCGGTGGCAAAGGCATGAGTCACCTGAGACAGGATGCCTGCCTGCAGCTTGTCACGCAGACGTGCCACTTCGGTGTTTTCGTATTCCATGTGCTTCATGGCCTGCTCGCAGGCAACACCCAGACCGATGATGCTGGTGACGTTTTCAGTACCGGCACGACGACCGCGCTCCTGGTGACCACCGCGCAGCAGCGGACGGAAACGCACACCGCGCTTCAGGTACAGAACGCCAACGCCTTTCGGAGCGTGCAGTTTGTGGCCGGACAGTGACAGCATGTGGATGCTGCTGTCTTCGAGATTCATCGGGATCTTGCCCACCGCCTGTACGGCGTCGGTATGGAACAGGATGCCTTCGTCATCGGCCATCTCAGCCATTTCCAGCACCGGGAAGATGGTGCCGGTTTCATTGTTAGCCCACATGACAGAGACAATGGCCACGTCATCGGTCAGCAGCTTTTTGTACTCTTCCAGGTCGAGGCGACCTTTGCTGTCGACTTCGAGCTTATGCACGGTGTAACCCTCTGTCTCAAGAAAGTCACACAGCGTCAGCACGGCTGGGTGCTCAACGGTGGTGGTGATGATGGTCTTTCTATCTGGGTTGGCTTTGAGCGCCGACAGAATCGCCGTGGAATCAGACTCAGAACCGCAAGAGGTGAAAATGATTTCAGATTCGTGCTCTGCACCCAGCAGTTTCTGCACCTGTTTGCGGGCATTTTTCAGCGCGAAGCCGACTTTGTTGCCGAAGCTGTGCAGTGAAGACGGGTTGCCAAACTGCTCGGTAAAATACGGCAGCATGGCTTCAACGATTTCAGGGTCGACACGGGTAGTCGCGTTATTATCGAGATAAATATCGCTCATCTTAGGCCTCCACAGCTTCACGTTCGGTGTGAGGAATCACTTTCACGAATTCGCCCAGGGTTTCGATCAGCTTCTGCTGAACACCACCCAACGTCATGGCCGCCATCTGGCAACCGTTACAGGCGCCGATCAGGTTCACATAGATGTTTTTGCCTTCAACATCGACCAGCTGAACATCACCGCCATCGGCTTTCAGTGCAGGGCGCAGACCTTCCAGTACCTGCTCAATCACCAGGATGCGCTGCACAGCAGTCATTGGCGTGGCAGATGGGGCGCCGGTGTCGAGTGAAACCAGAGCTTCTTTTTTCTTGGCTTTCTTGCCAGTACCGCCCGGAGTGAAGGTCTCGCCGCGCAGGGCCAGTTCTTCAGTCAGGATGTTTTCGATGCCTTCGTGGCAGGAAGAACAACCACCACCGGCTTTGGTGTAGTTGGTGACGTCTTCAACGGTGCTGAGGCCGTTTTCACGGATGGTTTCGCGGATCATCACGTCGTCGATGGCGAAACACTTACAGACCAATGCGCCTTCTTCGTGATCATCCACCCACTCTTCACCACGGTAATCGGCGATGGCCGCCTGCAGGGCTTCACGACCCATCACAGAACAGTGCATTTTTTCCGGTGGCAGACCGTCGAGGAAGTCAGCGATGTCCTGGTTTGAGATTTTCAGGGCTTCATCAATGTGCATGCCTTTCACCATTTCGGTCAGGGCAGATGAAGAGGCGATGGCAGAGCCACAACCAAAGGTCTGGAAACCTGCATCCAGAATGATGTCAGTCTCAGGATCTACCTTCAGAGTCAGCCGCAGTGCGTCACCACAGCTGATGGAACCCACATCACCCACGGCGTTGGTATCTGACACAGCACCGGCGTTTTTAGGGTTATAAAAATGTTCTTTAACTTTTTCAGAATAATCCCACATGGTCTCTCTCCGGATCTGTTATCAGGCGCTGAATGATTTACCGCAGCCACAGCTGGCTGAAGCATTCGGGTTTTCAAATTTGAAGCCACTGCCTTCAAAGCCATCGACAAAGTCCACGGTGACTCCGTCGAGCAAGGCAGCACTGTTTTCATCCACCAGAATTTTCAGGCCGGAGAAGTCCAGCACTTCATCACCCTGATCAACCTGCTCTTCCAGCTTCATTCCATACTGGAAACCGGAACAACCGCCGCCTTCTACCTTGATGCGCAGCCCCACCATTGGGGTCTCGGTGTTTTCCATAAAGCGTTGAACTGCTGAGATAGCACTGTCAGTCATGTTGATCATGGTTGCCTCCTGTGGCATTC
>JBPEXS010000530.1:0-1180 GCA_052031325.1 Thalassolituus sp.
GTTGGATAACGACACGGATACGACCATCACTGGTGGCTTCGCCGCTGGGCTCGCTGCTGTTCTCATCCTGGTTGCCGCGGGCTTTGATCACTTCGCTGGTCATGTCGTAGGTGATCAGGTCACCGTTCATCTGGTTGCCCTGCTGGCTCAGCTGTGCATCACCGCGCAGAGTAATACGACGCTCACCGGCGTAATAATCAATGCGGTTACCGTGGGCCTTGGTCAGGGGTTTACCGACTTCCATCTGCTGCTCGTAGGTGGCGGGGCTGCCTTCGGCGACGATTTTTTCAATCTGATTGCCGTCGCTGAGAATGTACAGCTTATCCGCTGTAATCAGCAGGGTGCCCTGGGTCAGGGTGACGTTGCCCTGATACACCACAGTGCCGTTTCTGCGGTCCATGTCACTGGCGTTGGATTCGATCAGTACTTCCTGTTCCCAGTCGGATGGCAGGGCCTGTACTAAGCCACTGAATACAGTGGCAGACAGTGATAATACAAACGCCGGTACGACAGTCAGTGATGACCATGCAGGCCGGCGGAAGGAGCGCTTACTGAGGCTCATAACGGGTCGTTACCTTTGAATTGAGTTGCAGGCGTTCATTGCGCACATCATAACGCATTCCGGTACCTTCGATGCGAGATCCGGGACCGGTGATGACAACACGGTCTTTGGTGCGGGCGACCTGATTTTTGCTGTTGTAGGTCAGGGTGTTGGTGGTCAGCAATAGCTGAGAGCCATCCGCCGACTCTGACTCAATGCGGACCTTGCCGTTCAGAAACAGCTGTCCGTTATTGTCTTTGATGTTCCCCCTGACTGCCGTCAGTGTGCTGCTGTGGGCATCATGGGTAAGGATACGCGGTTGGGTGAAATAGGTGGTCTTTTCGCCGGGAAAGTGGTCAGAACGATCGGCATACAGGGTTTCGCTCAGCAGACCCTGCTCGTTGTAGCTCTGGTTGACCAGGTTTACACCGTAGTAATCCGCTTCACGGACTTTCTGGTCTGAGCTAAGACTGGCAGGGCTGCGGGTATAGCGGTCCAGCGCCAGCAGGCCGAGACCCAGAACCAGCGTCAGGAACAACAGCAGATAGCGCTTACGCACCATCAGATCACACCGGCCCGCAGCAGGTCGTGCATATTAATGACGCCGACGGTGCGCCCCTGATCCTGCACGACCAGCGC
>JBPEXS010000531.1:0-1434 GCA_052031325.1 Thalassolituus sp.
TGCTCGGTATCAATGAACTGGTCGAGGCTTTTCAGCTCGATGCTGGTGTTCAGCAGGGCGTCGGTCTGAAGCCGGATCAGAAAGCGCGAGGTGGAGTGACCTTCCAGCTGGAACAGGTACGAGTGCGCCTGTGGTCGCGTAGCGCGAAGATGCTGTTTCTCCATCGGCTGAATGGCATTGGGGTCGGTGACATCAATGATATCGACGACATCCAGGCGCGGATTCGACAGCGACAGAGCCGTTGTGCGGCTATCGGCGGTGGGGTTGTGCAGGCTCAGTTGTAACCAGAAAGTGGAGTCTGTTTTACCGCGTTTGAGATAGCGGGTATGAATGCGCATAAAGCGCAGCTGGTTTTCGGTTTTGAGCACATCGGCTGTACTCAGGTTACCAGTCTCATCTTCGAGGATAGCAATGTAGCGGGTGATGGACTGATTGTACGAATCGGGCGGCAGGATAATGGGTTTGCTGGCCTGAACCTGAGGAATCAGGCCGAGCAGGAGCAGAGCAAAGAGCAGCAGAGGTTGAACAGCTTTGTTAATCATTCTCTGGCTGCTCCTGCAGCGTCGGCGTTATTGCCGGTCAGTCTTTGGATTGCTCCCGTGCAATGGCGCGGTAACCAATGTCTGAACGACAGAACATGCCGCTCCAGCGGATGCCTTTGATCAGATCGTACGCCCGGGACTGAGCTTCGCCAACATTGTAACCCAGAGCCGTGGCACAAAGGACACGACCACCGGCGGTTACTACCGCATTGGCGTCATTCAGTGCAGTTCCGGCGTGAAATACCTTACGGTCTTCGCCGTCATTTTCCGGCAGAGTGATGACATCCCCTTTCGGATAACTGGCCGGGTAACCCTGCGCTGCCAGTACAACACCGAGAGAGGCGCGTGGGTCCCACTGAGTGGTTTCCTGATCCAGTTTGCCTTCCAGTGCGGCCAGACAGTGCGCCACCATATCCGACTGCATGCGCAGCATGATGGGCTGAGTTTCAGGGTCACCAAAGCGGCAGTTGTACTCAATGACCTTAGGCGCACCGGTTTCGTCGATCATCAGACCGGCGTACAGGAAGCCCGTATAATCGTTGCCTTCAGCGGCCATGCCTTCAACGGTCGGATAAATCACTTCTTTCATGATGCGGTCATGAATTTCTGGCGTCACCACAGGGGCAGGGGAGTAAGCACCCATGCCGCCAGTGTTCGGACCCGTGTCTTTATCCCCAACGCGTTTGTGGTCCTGGCTGGTGGCCATGGGCAGCACGTTTTTGCCATCGACCATCACGATGAAAGACGCTTCTTCACCGGTCAGGAATTCTTCAATCACCACGCGACAACCGGCATCACCAAAGGCGTTACCGGACAGCATGTCTTCAACCGCGTCTTCAGCCTGTTTCAGTGTTTCAGCAACGATCACGCCTTTACCCGCGGCCAGACCATC
>JBPEXS010000532.1:0-1835 GCA_052031325.1 Thalassolituus sp.
TTGCCGGTAGATCGTCGGCATAATTCAAAAATAGAACGCCCGCTACTGGCAGAATGGGCGCAGAAAAAATTGAAACAGGGAGTTACCTTTTTATGAAAGCGTTGGTCACCGGAGGAGGTGGGTTTTTAGGTCTGCATCTTGTTGAGGCACTGCTTCACAAGGGCTATGAGGTCACTGTGTTCTGCCGTGGACACTACGACGCTCTGGATGCTTTAAACATACCGGTCATTCAGGGTGATCTGGTTGATGCCAGTCAGGTTATGGCAGCGTGCGAAGGGCAGGATGTTGTCTTTCACGTTGCTGCCAAGACAGGGCCTTTTGGTGCCTATGAAGAGTTTGAACGAATCAATGTACAGGGTACTGATCATGTTATCGAAGCCTGTATTGCGAACGGCGTGAAGAAACTGGTGTATACCAGCTCACCGAGCGTACTGTCGTTTGATGAAAACTTATCCGGTGTCGATGAATCCTGGCCCTATCCGGATACCGTGATCAGTGCTTACCAACATACCAAAATGTTGGCCGAGCAACAGGTACTCGCGGCCAACGGCAAGGGCGGATTAATGACGGTGGCTCTGCGTCCGCATGCGATCTGGGGTCCCAGAGATACTCAGCTGTTACCCTTTATTATTGAACGCTCGCAGCAGGGCAAGCTGGCGGTGCTGGGCGATGGTAAAAATAAAATCAGCGTCAGCTATGTCGAAAATACGGCCCATGCACATATTCAGGCAGCAGAGTCGGATCGTGTTGGCGGCAAAGTGTATTTTATTAATGAAGTTGAGCCGGTGGAAATGTGGACCTGGATTAACTCACTGCTGCGTGAACTGGGCGCACCTGAGGTGAAGAAGCGGTTACCGTACGGGCTGGCGTATGGCCTGGCCTTTTTATTGGAAAAAACGTACCAGTGGTTGCCGCTGAAAGGTGAACCTGCTCTGACCAGAGCAATCGTCGCGGCCTGCGGAAAAGACCATCATTTTGATGTGTCGGCGGCGCAACGTGATTTTGATCTTCAGTCACCAGTATCGATGGAAGAAGCGGTCCGCCGGTTTTTAGAGCATTTCCGGGGTCATGTATGGTGAAACCGATCAAAAGGAATGGCTTGTGATCTCCTCTGCAGATAAAACGAACCCGGCAAAAACGGTATTGATCTCAGGTGCATCCAGTGGCATTGGTGCGGCCTGTTGTGAGTGGTTGCTGTCACGTGGCTATCAGGTTTTTGCCGGGATGCGCACGCCACAGCACGATGGTGCTCTGCAGCAGAAGTACGGCGAGCGCTATCAGGTACTGGCACTGGATGTGACGGACGTTAACAGCATCAATACGGCCGTAAAGACCCTTGAGTCAGAAACCGGTGGCCAGCTCCATGCTCTGATCAATAATGCTGGAATCGCCTGCTCAGGGGCGTTAGAAACTCTGGAAATTGGCCAGATAAAGTCAGTCTTTGATGTCAATGTGATCGGCGCTTTTGTACTGACCCAGGCCTGTATTCCTATGTTGCGCCGCAGTCAGGGGCGCGTAATTATGATGGGCTCTGTCTCCGGCATTCTGGCGGCCCCGGGCCTCTCGGTGTACAGCGCTTCTAAGTTTGCTCTGGAAGGCATGAGTGACTCCCTGCGTAATGAATTAAAACCCTTCGGCATTCAGGTAACGATTCTGGAACCGGGTAAAATAGAAACTCCGATCTGGAGCAAAGCGTTAGAGCAACTGACGGTGAAAGGAGAGGCAAAGGCATCGGAGATGGCTCATAACCTGTATCAGCCATTGGATGATTTCTATCGTCATTACGCGGCCAATGAAAAGGCGACACCCATGGCAGAATTACTGACTGTGTTGCA
>JBPEXS010000533.1:0-2727 GCA_052031325.1 Thalassolituus sp.
ACCTGACTTTCCCCCATAATATGTCACCCGAATTTCGAGAAGAGAAATACCATGAGTAAGGACGTGAGAGGATCATCCAGCACTGTGCCTGCTGAATCCGATGAACAGCAGAGCACCAAAGTGCCGCTGGCTCCCCGTCGTGACCGCAAAGGTATTTATCTGCTGCCAAACCTGTTTACTACGGCGGCATTGTTCTCCGGCTTTTATGCCGTTGTTGCGGCCATGAATGGCGATTTTGATAATGCCGCCATCGCCATCTTTGTCGCTATGGTGATGGACGGTCTGGATGGCCGCGTTGCCCGCATGACAAACACCCAGAGTGATTTCGGTGCCGAGTACGACAGCCTGGCGGATATGGTGTCGTTTGGTGTGGCCCCGGCGCTGGTGGCTTTCAGCTGGGCTCTGCAGAGTCTGGGTAAGGTCGGCTGGGTGTGTGCCTTTATTTATTGTGCTGGAGCAGCCCTGCGTCTGGCTCGCTTCAACACGCAACTGACGTCGTCGGACAAAAATTTCTTCACCGGTCTGGCCAGCCCGTCGGCTGCCGCCATTATTGCGGCTAATGTCTGGGTGTTTCATGACAGCTCAGTGCCCGGCCCGGATGTGGCCTGGTGGATGGCGCTGGTGGTGCCGGTCGCCGGACTGCTGATGGTCAGTAACTTCCGTTATCACAGCTTTAAAGGCCTCGATCTGCGCGACAAAGTCCCCTTTGTTGCCATGCTGGCTGTTGTGATGGTGTTCGTCGTGGTGTCGATTGACCCTGCTAAAGTATTACTGGGCGTATTCACCCTGTACGCATTGTCTGGTCCGCTTAATGAGGGCTGGCAGAGGTATAAACAATCACGCTGATGCCTGAGTATTGATGGCTGAGTGCGGAATTTTCCGTCCCCGCCGCTGTCCACCTCTGCAATCACCAAGGCCACAGGCCAGATCAAGAGGCACGACCGATGACCCGCTATACCAGCAAGAACCCGATCGCTCCGTCTGAGATCACTCCGAAACACATCTATCTGAACCGTCGCCATTTTATGCAGGGCGGTCTGGCACTCGCCGCTGGGGTTGGCAGTACTGGTGCGCAGGCACTGGTTCAGCCTGAGTCTGGCAGCACGCTTCCCTCCGGGCCAGAGTGGCTTGAATCCAAAGTAGTATCTGCCACAACCACTTCTTTCGGTGCTGGTGAGAAGCCCGCTCCCTACAGTGCAGCGACGACCTACAATAATTTCTATGAATTCGGCATGTCCAAGTCGGACCCTGCACGTCACTCGGGTGATATGCAGACGGACCCGTGGAACGTCACAGTCGGTGGTGAGTGCGAAGTTAAAGGGACTTTCGCGCTTGAAGACCTGCTGAAAGATGTGGACCTGGAAGAGCGTATCTATCGTCTGCGCTGTGTCGAGGCCTGGTCTATGGTGATTCCCTGGATTGGATTTCCCCTTTCCGATCTGATCAAACGCTTTAAGCCTCTTTCCACGGCTAAATATGTCGAATTCATAACCGCAGAGCAGCCAAAGAGTATGCCAGGCGTGCGCTCAATGTTCTCGACCATTGACTGGCCGTATCGCGAAGGCCTGCGGATGGATGAAGCCACTCATCCCCTGACCATCATGGCCGTCGGCATGTATGGAGATGTACTGCCCAATCAGAATGGCGCGCCCATGCGCTTAGTCGTCCCATGGAAGTACGGCTTTAAAAGCATTAAATCGATAGTCGCCATCAACTTCACAGAAAGCATGCCGGAAACTTCCTGGAACAGCATTGCACCACAGGAGTACGGTTTTTACGCCAATGTGAATCCTGAGGTGGATCACCCGCGCTGGAGTCAGGCAACCGAACGACGCCTGCCGGGTAGCCTGTTTGGCAGTAACCGCATCGATACCCAGTTGTTCAATGGGTATGCAGAAGAAGTGGCCTCGCTCTATTCCGATATGGATCTGAGGAAGTGGTACTGAAGCCGTCGTATCGTGCAGCCCTGATTTTTCTCATATCCAGTCTGCCGTTTATCTACATACTGCAGGTCATTATCCGGGTCCAGACCGGAGAGTGGGATCTGCTCGGACCAGAGCCGGGTAAGGTCATTGTTCACTTCACCGGTACCTGGGCCTTCAACTTCCTCCTGCTTACGCTCGCGGTTTCACCTGTAGCGCACTATATGAAACAGCCCTGGCTTGTTACTCACCGTAGAATGCTGGGCCTGTTTGCGTTCTTTTATGTAACCCTGCATGGGCTGGCATATCTGGCGTTTATTCTTGAGTGGCACTGGGCAGACCTTGGCCGTGAAACCATAGAAAGGCCTTACCTGCTGCTGGGAATGCTCGCCTGGTTACTGCTTACCCCGCTTGCAGTCACTTCAACCCGTGGTTGGCAACGTCGCCTGAAGCGCAACTGGAAGCACCTGCATTACCTTATCTACCCCATCGTGCTGGTTACATCTGTTCACTATCTGTTGCAAATCAGATCAGACTGGTCGGAACCGGTGCTCTACACTCTGATTTCGGTTGCACTTCTGCTCAGCAGAGGCTGGCGGCTGAAGCGTTAAGAGTCCCTCCTGAGTGCCGTGATTCTGTACAGAAAATAGGCTCTGAAAATTATTTCAAAAAAGCTGTTGACGGCGTCGGGCGGATCTCTATAATGCGCACCTCCTGACGCGGCAAGCCACTCGCAAGAGCGGCAAAAAAGCTAAGGAAAACAAGAGGTTGACAGCGAAGAGTTACACTCTATAATGCGCGCCTC
>JBPEXS010000534.1:0-7377 GCA_052031325.1 Thalassolituus sp.
CAGGAGAATTCTCTGAAGGCCTATCTGGAACCGCTGATTCAGATTGCCGTTCCGGGCTGGAGCTCTGAAACCGTTCATTCCAAGGTCCTGCGTGTGCGCGAGGAAGCGGATGACATTTTTACTCTGGTCATCAAGCCAGGCAAGGGCTGGAAAAGTTTTGAAGCGGGTCAGCATCTGCAGATCACTGCAGAACAGAACGGCAGTCTGCAGACCCGTAATTTCTCTGTGTCTTCTTCACCGGATTCCTTCAAGCGCAACGGTGAGATTGAGATGACCATACGCGTGCAGGACGGTGGTCGCATTACGCCATGGCTGCGTGAGCATTTTGCCAAAGGTGGCAGCTGTAACCTGAGTCAGGCAATCGGCGAGTTTGTTTTGCCGGCAGGCGACAAGCCCTTACTGATGGTGGCTGGCGGCAGCGGTATTACGCCATTCCGCTCTATGGTCAGCCAGCTGGCGGCTGAGAACAGCAAACGTGACGTGACTCTGATGTTCTATGTGCGTGACGAAGCTCATGCGCTGTTCAAAGAACAGTTCACTAAGATCACCGCTGAGCACAGCAACCTGAACATCCTGTTCGTTGACGGCAGCAAAGAGGGTTACTTCTGCGAAGACCATCTGACGAAATACTGCCCGGATTATCAGGGTCGTACGGTGATGATCTGTGGCCCGACGCCAATGATCCAGCTTACCCGTCAAACGGTGTCTGATCTGGGCGTCAGCGACGACAACATCATGTTTGAGTACTTCGGTGCCGCGCCGATTGATATGGAACGCACTGGCGAGGAAGCTTTTGTCAGTTTCGAAAAATCCGGCGTGTCTGCAGTAACCGATCCTGAAACCCCGATGAACCTGCTTGAGCTGGCTGAAACTCAGGGCCTGAAACCTCTGAGCGGTTGCCGTGCAGGTGTGTGCTACCAGTGCGTGTGCACCAAGAAAAGCGGTGTGGTCTACAACACCCTCACCGGTAAATATTCTGACACCGGCCAGGAAGATATCCAGCTGTGTGTCACTGTTGCAGTAAATGACCTTGTACTTGACGTTTAAACATGAGGACTGACTATGACGACATCGATTCCAAGCGCCGAGACGCTTGAAGCATTTCGCCAGGATCTGGATCAGATCCGCGATGAGACCATGGCCAAAGTCGGCCAGGAAGATGCCAGTTACATCCGTAAAGTTGTCCGCGTTCACCGCATTCTCGACATCGGTGGTCGCGCCATTATGGTCGCGGGTTTTTACCACTGGGTGTTCTGGCTGCTCGGCGCTTTCATGCTGGGTTTCGCCAAGATTCTAGATAACATGGAAATCGGCCATAACGTAATGCACGGCGCTTATGATTTCATGAACGATCCGCATCTGAACTCACGCTCTTTCGAGTGGGATAATGTGTGCGATGCCCAGTCATGGCGTCGTACCCATAACTTTGAGCACCACACCTATACCAACATCATTGGTAAAGACCGTGACTTTGGTTATGGCACATTACGCCTGTCGGATGACATGCAATGGCGTCCTGAGAACCGCTGGCAGTTCGGTATTTTTGCCGGCATGGTGCTGTTGTTCCAGTGGGGTGTGGCTTATCACGAGCTGATCGGTGAGCGTGTTTTCTTCGGCAAGCCGAAAAAAGACAGCAAACTGCCTATTACCCGTAAGCAGCTCGCTAAAGACTTCTTTGCCAAAATCCGCAAAGCAGCTTTCCGTGATTACCTGTTTTTCCCAGCAGCGGTTGGTGTTTTCCTGGGCTGGCCTATGTTCTTTGCCATCATGGCGGGTAATGCAGTGGCTAACCTGATCCGTAATGTCTGGGCGTCGACCATAATCTTCTGTGGTCATTTTACGGAAGACGTGCACACCTTCAGCGAAGAAGAGTGTGAGAATGAAACCCGTGGCCAGTGGTACTACCGCCAGATTCTGGGCTCTTCAAACCTGGAAGGCTCCAAGCTGCTGCACATTATGAGTGGCCACCTGAGCCGTCAGGTCGAACACCACCTGTTCCCGGATATGCCTTCGTACCGTTATGGCGAAGTGGCAAAGAAAGTGCGCGCGGTCTGTGAAAAGCATGGTGTGCCTTACAACACGGGTTCGCTCTTCAAGCAATACAGCACGGTGGTTGCCCGTATCATCCGTTACAGCCGTCCACCTAAACAACAGGCAGCGGCTGCCTGAGACTGACTTACTGAGCCACCACAAGAGGTAGCCTTTGGCTGCCTTTTTTGTTGTTTCCAGCCTGTTTTTCTCCGTTCCGGCAGTGCCTCTTGATTCACTCCGGTGGCGCACTTATTCTCAAAGTATGTCGATGAGGAAACTGTATGACACTGGCCACTGAAGCCTTTATCCGCCAACTACCGAAAGCTGAGCTGCATCTGCATCTGGAAGGTTCTCTCGAACCTGAGCTGATGTTTGAGCTGGCAAAGCGTAACGGCATTGAGCTCCCGTACGCGTCGGCTGACGAAGTGCGGGCAGCCTACGAATTCACCGATCTGCAATCGTTTCTGGATATCTATTATCAGTGCGCTGATGTATTACGTACTGAGCAGGACTTCTATGACATGACCTGGGCATACCTGCTGCATTGCCAGCAGGATGGCGTGGTACATACGGAGCCTTTCTTTGACCCTCAGACCCACACAGACCGCGGGATTGCCTTTGAAACTGTGATTACCGGGATTCATCGGGCGCTACAGGATGGTGAGGCAAAATTAAACATAACCTCAGGTCTCATACTGTGTTTTCTGCGACACCTGAGCGAAGAGGCTGCCTTTGCAACGTTAGACGAAGCAAAACCTCATCTGGATAAAATCATAGGAGTGGGTCTGGATTCATCGGAAGTCGAACATCCACCCGAGAAGTTTGCCAGGGTGTTTGATGCTGCCGGTGAGCTCGGTCTGCACCGGGTTGCTCATGCAGGAGAAGAGGGGCCGGCTGAATACATCGACACTGCCCTTGCACGACTTCAGGTTGAGCGAATTGATCACGGCGTACGCTGCGTTGATGACCCGGAACTGGTCGAGGCGCTTGCTAAGACCCGTATCCCACTGACGGTATGCCCACTCTCCAATACCCGCCTGAAAGTCTATGAGGCGATGACTGAACACCCGATTCTGACATTATTGGAAAAAGGTCTCTGTGTAACGGTGAATGCCGATGATCCGGCCTTCTTTGGTGGCTATCTGGTGGATAACTATATGGCGTTAGTGAGTGCCCTGAGCCTGACCGAAGAGCAGGCTATTGCGCTGGCAGCAAACAGTATAGAAGCCGCCTTTATCAATGAAGATGCCAAAAATGACTGGCTGGCCGCTCTGGGCCAGCTCTGATCATTCATAAAAGCGGAAGGTTTATTTACGACCTTTAAGCACCTGCTGAATGCGCATCTGAGTTTCTGGGGTTTCCAGCAGAGTGCTGAAAGCAGCCATTTCAGCCTCAACCACCTCGTTGATGTAATCCTCATAACCGTCCGGTCGGCTCAGGGCTTTGATCGCCTGTACTGAACCCTGGTGGTTCTTCAGCAATTCAGCCGCCGCATTCATGGCTGTTGCCAGGGCTTTTCCGTCTTCGACAACCTGATTCAGCAGGCCCCATTTCTCAGCTTCATCAGCACTGAAAAAACGGCCGGTCAACAGCAGGTCATTCGCATGCTTCGGGCCAATGGCCTCTGCCAGCAGTACCGAAGAGGCACCCTCAGAAGTAACACCGATTTTAGCGAAGGGCAGGCTGTAGCGGATGCTTTTGCCTGCATAAGCCAGATCGGCGTGTAGCAGAAGATTGGCTCCAATACCGACTGCTACGCCTTCCTGAGCCAGAATCAGCGGTTTTTTCATCGCTGCCAGCGCGGCAAAAATACCACCAACACCTTCTCGCACACCGTTAATATCCCCCTCTGGCAGAAGGTCTCTGAGGTCATTGCCTGCCGTGAACTTTCCGGCAGCCCCGGTCATGACGATGACACTGACAGCGTCATCCTGCTCTGCCGTGTGAATCGCCGCAATCAGGTCGCGGTATGTCTGCACGCGGATAGCGTTGAGTACCTCGGGTCGGTTGATGGTGATTACCGCGATCTGATCCTTGTTCTGATAGTCGATGTCCTGATACATGAGCGCTGCCTTATAATGTTGTCGTATGAGTCGTCCCGGTATGCTCCGGGAATCAGAATGATGAGTATATCGGAGATTGTGACATGGGAACCATGCGCCAGAGTCTGCTGTTTGGATTCACATTGTTGGTAACAGTTTTAGTAAGCGGTTGTTCGATAAATCCTTATGAGCTGAACAGTCCGGCTGCGGTGCCTATCAATGCCGACCAACAGCTACAACATGATCTGATGCTGGGTAAATGGTATGGAAATCAGCCGTTAACAGAAGGCGGTACTCACGAATGGATCATGCAACGGGGAAGCCGGGGTCAGTACCTGGCAGAATTTAAAACGACGGATAAAAACGGTAACGTCAGTCGTCAGACTGAGGCGGGTTTGTGGGGTGTATCCGGTGATGTGTATTTCACCATCTTTATGGGTTTCCCACATGCTGATGGCATCGAGTTAGTCGATAGCTCAGACCCTTATCATTATGATGCCTATTACATTCTGAGCCTGACAGAAACATCCTTCGAATATAAAAACTCGCGCAGTGGAAATACGTACAGAGTTATAAAAAAACCAGATGATTTTGTTCTGGAATAATTTACTTTTAAGAGACTTTAAATAGCATGAAAATATCTCAGAAAATCGGCCTGGCCATTGTTTTTTCCTGGTTCTTTTTTGGCGGTGTCGGTCATTTTGTCATTACGGATTTCTTTGTCAGTATCGTCCCTCCGTCGGTTCCATGGCCAGTGATGGCAGTGTATGTGAGTGGGGTGTTTGAGATTCTGGGTGCTATCGGTATCCTGCTGCCGGCTACTCGCCGCCTGGCGGGCGCTGGTCTGTTTCTGCTGACGTTGGCTGTGACTCCGGCTAATATTCATATGTGGCTGAACCCCGACCTGTTTCCTGACTTTCCTCCGTTTGTCCTGACCTTCCGGCTGGTGTTGCAGGTTGCTCTTCTTATTTGCATCGCGCTGAGTACGGAGTTGATACGCAGTGTCGGTTTGCGACAAAAAGTGTCGTAAAAAACACGGTTCCTGAAACGGCTTCGACGAAAATAAAACCTTTGTTTTTATGGGGTAATAAGACCTTCGTACGAGTCGGAAACCCCTCTCTAATAACTTTCCTGTAATTTGACTTTTCAGGGCTCAAAATGACCGGGCAGATACCACAGCCGGTCATTTCTCATCTACGCTGAGACATTATGTTCAAGCAGGACAGCCCGATGAGAAATAACGGTCCCGTCACCCAGACAGAAAGAACCTTCAGCGCCGATACAAAGCTCATTTCGACAACAGACCTTAAAGGTAAGATTACCTATTGCAATGAAGCCTTTGAGGCCGTCAGTGGCTTCACTCAGGAAGAGCTGGTTGGTCAACCCCATAACCTGGTCCGTCATCCGGATATGCCCCAGGAAGCCTTTAGAGCCATGTGGGACCGTCTGAAAGAGGGTAAGCCCTGGATCGGTGCCGTGAAGAACCGTTGCAAAAACGGTGATTTTTACTGGGTCAGTGCGTACGTCAGCCCACTGCGTGAAGGAAATAACATAGTTGGTTATGAGTCTGTACGTACTTTGCCGAGTCGTGATGTGGTGCGACGTGCAGAGCTTGCTTATGCCAAACTCAAAGCAGGTAAGACTGCCCGTACCTGGCGTACAGCCATCTGGAAGCCCTGGGTTGCTGTTGCTCTGGCGTTGATGTCTCTGCCCCTTTTTATTGCCGCCGGTTCTTTTGATGTGATGATTGAGATGGCAGGGGCGGCGCTACTGGCATTTATGTCAGGGGCGGTTGTTACTATGTCAGTTGTTGTCGCAAAGATGAGAGAGTTGAGCAAGTCGTCATCCAACGACAGCCTGGCTTCTTATGTGTACACCGGTGGTGATGCGCCCCTGAACCGCATTGAAATGATGATCATCAGTCAACGACTGAAGCTTGAGACGGTTCTGACGCGACTGCGGGATGCGGCTGCACGTATGACCCAGCTGGCCGATCAGGGTTACCAGCAAACCATAGGTGCACATTCATCCATAGAGAAGCAGAAAAGCGAGAGCAAACAGATTGCCAACGGTATGCAGGAAATTGCCGAGGGCATTCAGACCAATACCGGTCATGTGCAGGAGACTGATGAGAAAGCGACTGAGGTTACTAAACTGGTCAGTAATGGCACTCAGCTGGCAACTCAGACACAGAACTCCATTGAATCACTGAGCAACGTCGCACTGAGTGTTGGCGCCGCAATCGGTACTATCTCCGAAGAAACCCAGCGCATTTCGGAAGCCGCTGACATGATTGAGGGCATTGCTGAGCAGACCAACCTGCTGGCGCTGAATGCTGCGATTGAGGCAGCCCGTGCAGGTGAGCAGGGGCGGGGCTTTGCTGTGGTGGCTGATGAAGTGCGTAATCTGGCGCAGCGTACTCAGACCACCACTGGGAATATTCACGAGGCCATGCAGGGCCTGTCATCCCGGGTGAAAGAAGCCATGACCGTTTCTGATTCGGCCAAGCAGTCTGCCCTGGCGGGGGTCGAGCAGGTTAACAGCATGGAGAAAATGCTGAATCAGATCCGCGAAGCCATTGAGGATATCAGTGACAATACCGGGGCCATGGCCTCAGCTGCTAAGCATCATTCTCAGCTTCTGGATAAAATGAACAGTCAGGCAAAGCAGGTTTCAACCTTAGCTGAAGATTCCCTGCGCCAGTCTGATGAGACAGCAAGCAGCATAACTGACGTCAGTAAAATGGCCGGTGTGCTGGAGAACCTGGTCAATCAGTTCCGCTGAGGTGTTTAGCCTTACTCTCCGATTTCGACCATCAGGTCATCAGACAGGGCTTCGAGTGCATCACTGATATCGTCGGTACTCAGTGAGGCTGGGACACTGACCAGTAATTCGCTGCGGAACAGCGGCACCGCTGACATTTCAGCAGCGGTGCATTTGGTGGTCAGCTCAAGCACGTTTACCCCCAGGCCAGCCAGAGCGCGGGAAATCTCCTTCACAATGCCCGAACGGTCATTGCCCACAACGTGGATGCTCAGTGGCTGGCCATTACCTTCAGCGCTATCCGTCGTCGCTTCGATACGCACCAGAATGCCCTGCGAATCGAGCTTCAGCAGGGTTTCCATCAGAGTGTTGGCCTGCTCAGTAGCCACGCTGATCCGCAGTATTCCGGCAAACTTGCCCGCCAGCTGAGCCATTCGGCTTTCCAGCCAGTTACCACCCTGGTCGGCAATGGTGGACGACAGGGTTTCAACGATACCGGGTTTGTCATCGGCAATAACGGTCAGTACCAGATTGGCAGTCA
>JBPEXS010000535.1:0-6612 GCA_052031325.1 Thalassolituus sp.
TCTGCCGCAATGGCTTCGCCCAGGTGCAGTTCCAGAGTCTCGGTGTCGCTGCCTTTGTTGGCGTTGAATACCGCCATGACACGACCCAGAGAGTTACCTTCGTCTGGAGTATCAGACTTCATCTGCTTGCTGACTTTGGCTTTTTCACCCATCAGCACGAGGATGCGCCATACCGCCAGCAGAATACCGATCACCGCCAGTGCGAGAATGATGTAACCCACTTCACCACCCTGGGCTACGCGGTCACCCAGTTCTGGCGTCTGACCTAAGATAGTGAGCAGCTGACCTTTGGAAGGGTCTACCCAGAAACCGGTCATGCTGCTGCCAGTGGCGTTTTCCAGTTCAGTGATGCTGCTGGTGTAACGGCCGGAAGGCTGCTTATCCAGTTCAACCAGACGACCGGTATCGATGTCCCAGTTCAGGTAAACACCATCGGCAACGGCGTTAAATGCACCGACACGGGTCACTTCACGGGAGGTTGTTTCACCGCTCGGTACAACCACTTCCGCAGTGTACTGAGTGATATCACCGCTGTAGGTTGCTTCACGCTGAATTTCGAACCACAGCTGCTCCAGCTGTTCGATGGATGGCAGCTCAGAGGTAGCACCGGCAACGCGGATCAGATCGGTCAGGAATTCTTCACGACCTGGCAGCTGCGAGCTGACAACAGAACCTTCAAACACCGACTTGGTATCACCCGCCACCTGCTGCAGCACACCGAACAGTTCTTTCAGCGCACCCAGACGTTCAGCCAGGCGCTCCTGGGCATCGGCCAGTGCCTGCTCGTTGGTGCGGAAAGCTTCTTCTTTCTCAGCACTGAGGGCTTCCAGACGGGCACGCTCAGCCTGTGCGTCGGCCAGAAGTTGTTCCTGCTGCGCTTTCGAGCTGTTGAATTCTTTCAGACGCTGATTGAATTCCTGGTTATCACGCGCCTGCCCCTGTTTTACCAGGTTCAGCAGGCTGTCGAGATCAGCGGTTTCTGCCACAGCAGTCAATGGCAGAGCAACGGCCATAACGGCCGAGCAGATCAGATTACGGAGTTTCATTATTTGGCCTCCTGAGGAGCAGAGACAGGGACTTTAATCAGATCAGGCGCAGCCTGTTCACGGGCGATTCGGATACCGGCGATCACTTTGGACTTATACGCCGGGTCCAGTGGCTGCCAGCTTGAGGTGGCTTTGTTCCAGATACCCATCTCCTGACCGTCGAGTGACTGATAAATCAGCGCCAGACGACCCACACGCAGGAAGTCGACTTCACGATCGGTTTCACCTGACAGGGTGCCACGGTAAGAATCGATGGTACGGCCTGCTTCCATTTCGTTCTGGAAGGCTTCCATCACTTTGCGGTATTTCTCAGCTACGGTGACGTCTGAACGACCCATAGTGACCTGCAGCTCTTCCACATCGGCCATACGCTCAGCTTTCTGGTAAGGCACGTCTGCTTTCACAAACTGCTCATACGCATCAATCATGCGCAGCATCAGCGGCATGATCTGACGCTCAACGAGGGAGGCCTGGTCCATGCTTTTATCAATGCTGGTCAGTTCTTTTGTCTGGGCGTTGAGCTGCTTATCCAGCTGCTCGATGTAGACATTCAGACCTTCAATCTCTTTCATCAGCGCACGGTAGTCACGCTCTGCTGACTGGATATCTTTGTCGATGGAATCGATTTTCTGTTGGGAAGACTGAGCTTTCTCGACACGCTCAACACCTTCATCAACGGCATCGTTCAGCGACGCAGCAAAGACAAGTGAAGAGGTCAGCCCGAGGGTGGTGAGTGCCATCGCACTCAGCAGGCTTTTTCTGATGGCCATAAATAATTCCTGACGTAATTCGGTCGTTAAGGACGTTTATTTTCAGGCGAGAAGGATACGGAGAAGACGTGACACTTTTGTGACACAGATGAAGTTTTTATGAATGAAATATTTCAGTTTTTTGTGACTTTTAAGTCATCTAGCATATAGCAAAAAAAAAAAACGGCACCCTGAGGTGCCGTTTTCTGTTTACCTTTTTACCCGTGATCAATGATCACGGGTAAAGGTAGGGTGAAGATTACTCACCCAGGTCTTCAGACAGTGGTGCAGAGTAAGGAGCAACCCAGGCCGCCCAGTCAGCTGCATCACCAGCACCGATGTAGTCGGTTTCAACCATGAAGCTGTTGTTGTTGTTATCAGCATTCTGAGTAGTAGAAGCAGATACAGTAGTAACAGGAGTCACAGTCTTAGGATCGCTGTCTTTATCGAACGCTTCACCGTTCACAGAGATCATCGCCAGAGTACCGTCTTCAAACTCCAGTGCGCCACAGTCAGCCAGGTTAGAGTTAGTCACAGTTACGTCAGTTGCGTCACCATCCAGCTTGGCACAACCGTCAGCGTCATAACCAGTCGCTTCGATTTTGTCCAGCAGACCCATGGTGTCTTTCTTCAGGTTGAACAGTTCGTCTTTCGCTGGGTTAACAGACTTGAAAGTTACGTTAGCAACGGCTGGGTTAGCAACAACAGAACCTTCTTTACCCAGGCTGTCAGCTTCGATGCCGTGGTCGCTGTCGTGTTCAGCGTTCTGCAGAACGTAAGCGAACTGGATGTTACCGCGGTAGCCGTCATCCCAGTCGATGGATTCGTCACCGTTATCAACCAGAACCAGGTTCTTAACGTTGGCAGCACCACCGAAGAACTCAACACCGTCGTCTTTGTTGTTCAGAACAGCGATGTTTTCCAGAGTGGTACCGTAACCTACAGAGTGCAGAGTGATACCGTTAACTTCTGAGTCAGGAGCAACTTCGAAACCACCTTCAGCAACGATCAGGTAAGTGATTGAACCGCTGCTGTCCGCATCGTCTTCACCACCGTGGAAACCAGTACCGGCTTCGTCGTCCGTGTTACAGACTTCACCTGCGTCGTATTCAGCAACACACTGGTTGTTCTGAGCGAAACCTTGCAGTACCAGACCACCCCATTCGCCCTGGCCTTCAAAGCCCAGAGATTCCAGTTCGTCGTTGTCGTCCAGGCTGGCATCCAGATCTTCAGAAGCCATCACGATCGGTGCTGCCGCAGTACCGTTAGCCATGATCATAGAACCACGGGAGATAACCAGAGAACCTTTACCGGTAGAACGGAACTGAACGCCTGGGTTAACAGTCAGGGTGACAGAAGAAACGTCATCGTAAGAAGCCAGTTCAACGTTACCGTCACCAACAGTCACGTAGCCCTGCAGGCGGTAGACGTAATCAGTGGTCAGAGTAACATCTTCATCGATGATGCCGGACAGGTTACACACTGGAACGCCAGCAGAATCAGCTGCGTCAACAACGATAGTTTCGTTGGTGCCGTCGTTGTTCAGAGACTCAGTACCTACACCCACAGTACATACGTTTTCAGCTTCTGGTTCTGGAGTTACAACAGTTTCACCACCACCAGAAGAAGAAGAGCCACCACAGGCAACCAGAGTCATCGTTGAGGCAGCAGTCATTGCCATCAGCAGTTTATTGAGTTCCATTTTAATTCCTTCGAATAGTTTGGATTTGTGTGGCCCGGCCACGTTTTTCAGAACGTGGCCAGACTAAATTGAGGATGTGACAGATTTATTAAATGAATGTAAAAAAACTGTCTTTTCAGAATTCGTAGCTGAGGCCCAGATTAAATTCGCGGCCTTTTTTATAGGAACGGAAATTCGCCCCACTCTGAGTCAGAGAAACCTCTTCGTCCGTCAGGTTTTTTAACGCCAGACTGAAGGTCAGATCAGGCATTAATTCCGCCGAATAATTGGCGTTCAGTTCACCACGCGGTTCCTGAATAATATCCGGGCTCTGACTGCCGACCTGGGTCGCAGAATAGAGGGATTCACCCTGATAGTTGTAAATCAGCGTGTATTTAGAGGTGGTGTTATTGGAGTCAAAACCAAGCTGAATATTCGCCAGTTTATCCGGCTGTCCCTGCATGATGCGTTCGCGGAAGGCGATCTCAACATGAGAGTCAATTAGCGACAGATTACCGGACAGGAACATCAGATGACTGGTCAGATCAAACTCTTTACGGAAGTCGAGTTCGAAGCCACTGATGGTACCGGTATCACCGTTCTGGTACGAGAAAATGGTACCGCTACTGGTGGTCAGAACTTTTTCAATCGGGTTGGTAAAGTCTTTATTAAAATACGCCAGACTCACGCTTTCACTGTCGGAGAAATACCACTCCGCCCGTACGTCATAGTTAGTCACTTCAGAGCTTTGCAGGTTTGAATCACCGCGTACGGTGTCACCTGTATCCGGATCGATATACAGAGAGTTGGCCAGCTCACGGAAGTCCGGGCGGTTCAGCGTCTGATACCAGGCGGCACGCAGCTGTACGTCAGAGCCCACAAACCAGGTACCGGACACCGACGGGTAAACCGAGCTGTCTTCCAGCTCTGCCGGAATCGGCGTACCGGAGATCAGGTCAAAAGTATTCACCGTCATGGTTGAGGTTTCGCTGCGCATACCCACGTTCAGATTAAACAGGCTGATATTTTCCAGCTCTAAACCCAGATAAAATGCGGTGAGATCCCAGTCCGCATCATAGTCACTGGAAGGCGTTGTATTGTTCTGCAGGCGTACAGAATCAGACGCGAGGTAATCACCCAATATCTGGTTGGCATCAAACACATTGGGGTAATCACTGGCGGTGGTATTACCTGCGGTGTAACCCAGCTGAGTACCATCTGAAGTACGGCTGCGGCTGAATATCGAGGCACCGTACAGACCGTTTAACAGATAATTGGATTGACTGAATAATTCGGACTTAAAGTTGGTCCCGAAATCCGTCACAGAATCTGTTAATTCGTTATAAGTACGGTCGAGAGAACTCCAGAAAAGTACGTATGGCCCATCATCGGTTTCACGCTCAAACGCGTACGAGCGGCGGTCCGGATTCATCAGCGAGGCTTCAGAGAAAGACACCTGCCAGTCGATTTCCGTTTTCAGGTATTTGCTCAGATAATGATTACCGGTGAACTGCTGCATCATCAGCTGACGCTCCTGCCAGTCCATACTGTAAATCACACCTTCACGATCCTGGTCACCACCCTGACCCGTTTTAATACGGGTATCCGAATAGGTCTGACGCAGCAGCATGGTATTGCTGGTAAATTCATTGTCACCGTGCAGCAAGCCAAAGGTTAAGCTGGCACCCAGATCCACATCGTGAGTGGTTACCACTTCGGTGTAGGAATCATCAACGGTCAGACGACCTTCAGCACTTTCGTTATTGGTGTTGGTCTCACGGGTTTCACCAGACCATTTATTCGAATATTTCAGTGAAGCCATATAACCCATGGCGGTTTTGCCATTGTCATAAAACGTATCACCGATACTCAGACCCAGAGAGGTATCCGGAGTGGCTGTAACTTCTTCAGGTGTCAGCGTCAGTGGCAGATAGCCCGCCGCTGCGGTTGCCTGTGACAGGCTGGCCAGATCAGAATCAAACGACTTGGCAGCAGCCGGTAAGGCACGATCACCGTCCGAGCCGAAGCCTAAAAAGTCCATGCCTTCGGTAGGTTGAAATTCACGACTTTCCAGAGTTACACCGTCAACATAACCCAGGCTGGCTGACACTTTACCTTCAAATTCGAGCGGGAATTTTTTGGTTTCCAGACGCACGGTACTGCCGGTGGAGTCGGCGTACACATCCGGCGTCAGGGTTTTCTGAACATCAATGCCTTTAATTACGCCGGAAGGGAAAATATCCAGAGGTACAACACGACGGGTCGGGTCCGGGCTTGGCAGAGTGGCACCATTGAGCAGAATGGAGGTATGACGCTCGTTCAGACCACGGGCAACGACGTATTTGCCATCGGCTACGGTGACACCCGCAACGCGTTTAAGTGCAGAAGCGGCGTTGGAATCACCAAAGCGGGACATCTGCTCAGAGCCGATGGAATCCAGAACGGCTGTGGCGTCACGTTCCTGAGAGGTGGCGTTATCCGGAATATATGAACCCACGGCAACCACTTCTTCAATGGTGCCGTTACCGGACAGGCTCAGGTCAATATTCAGATTAATCGGCACGCCCGGCAGGCTGAACACACCACGGATTTCTTTACTGTTGTAGTTAGGATCAGCGACTTTCAGATCGTAACGGCCGCGTGGCAGCTCAAGGGTAAAACTACCATCCTGTTCGGACATAACACCCAGCTCAGGGTTACCGACTACACCTACACGTGCACCTGAAACCGCACCACCGGTTTCGGCTGAAGTCAGCATACCGGTAACCACACCCACCGCATCTTTATCCGCCAGACGGGCCTCTGCAACGGCCTCACCACCGAGCATTTCAACAAAAAGATCAACGTCAGCGTTGCTGGCACCGATGGTAAAACGTGCTTCGCCGACCCATTCTGCGTATTGCGTGAAGGTCGCATCGTAAACACCCGGGGGCAGTTCAAAAACGGCAAAACCCGCTTTATTTACCAGTTGTTTGGAGTCTTTGATTTCAACCGCGATACCGTCAATATCGTCACCGCTGATATAGACCACAGTGGTCGCAGCAAAGGCTGACGATACAAACGTCAGACAGAAGGCCAGCGTTAAGAACAGGCGTTTGGAAAAGTGCATGGTTCCCCCAGGAAAAATTCATGGGGT
>JBPEXS010000536.1:0-2770 GCA_052031325.1 Thalassolituus sp.
ATGATTACCCGCCTGACGGGTATTTCAGATGCGATGGTGGCGGATGCCCCGCTATTTTCCGACATCGCGGACGAGTTTGAGCTATTCAGTAAAGACGCTATTTTCGTCGCCCATAACGTGAATTTTGATTATGGCTTTATGCAGATGGAGTACGAGCGGCTGGGGCGTTTTTACCGTCGCCCGAAGTACTGCACGGTGGTGAATATGCGACGGCATTTTCCGGGGCTGGATTCGTACAAACTCTCGTCGCTGTGCCACACGTTTGACGTGTCGTTGGATACCCATCACAGAGCGCTGTGCGATGCCGAAGCAGCGGCTCAGCTGTTATTGATGATTCTGGAAAAGCGGCAGCAGGAAGGCTAGTGACTCAGAAATATTCTGCGTGAATCCGCCAGTCTGTGGCAGGTATATCAGGTCAATGATAAGCGCCTGGTTCTCTGATTCTCCGTAAGCCTCAGGATAAGAGTGTAACGTCCCTGTTACTCCGGTTTTACCCGGGTGCATACTTCTTGAAACTGGAGCAGGTAGAGTCTTCAAACAGCTTTCATACATAACGCTGCGAATTGAAAAAAGGGGGCAAAAAGCCCCCTTAAAGTGGGAAGCACTGACTCGTCAGAGTAGCCAGCGGTAACACTTCCCTCTGCGTGGAGCAGACAGTAGGCCTCAGTTGAGCACCTGAAAACCATCAGGGGAGTGAGGTTATCAGGAGAGTGGATGCACTCAGCGAGGTTCCTGTGACACTTATTCAACAGGTGTTGATTAAGCGTCTGGTTCTGATCATAATTTACCCACCTTTTAAGTCAACGCCGCCTGGTTGTTCAGTCAGGTATGCACAACACACAGACACCTGGTGTTGGCAAAAACAATAAATACAAACTGAGTAGCGCCCTTTATGGATGCCCGTGTCCGCAATACCCGACAGAAAATCCGTACCAGTCTGATTGCCCTGCTGAGACAGAAACCCATTCATCAGGTAACAGTGAAAGAGATCTGCGAACTTGCAGAGATTAACCGCGCGACCTTTTACGGGCACTACAACAACCCTAAAGATCTGTTAGAGAAGACTGAAATCGAATTCTTTATGAGTTGCTTCGACAAAGCCTTGATTTCAAGTCTGCCGCAGGAAGACGCAGTAGAAAAAATGACGAACCTGATCTTCGGCGTTATGCGCGACAACCGGGAATTATGCGAGGTGCTGTTTTCTGATAACGGCGACCGGTTGTTTCTGCACAGACTGATGGAAAAATTCAGGCCTTATCTGATCAGTCAGCTAGAGCAACGATACCCTGAAGTGCCTGCTGAGAGGCTGACGCACCTGTACGTTTTTGCCACCGGTGGCTCTCTGTCTCTGCTGGAAGACTGGATAAGAAACGGCATGCCTGAGCCGCAACCACCTGTGGTTAAAATCTCTGCCGCTCTTGAAACTTTCTGGATGTCGCAGACAGAAAATCTGGCGACATAAATCCGTTTCAGACAGGTACGATGTAACGCTGAATCTGCTGCCCTTCCTGAATTGTTTCAGAATCAAGCAGACCGCCATTTCTACGGATAGTGCTGGCAGACGCCATATTGCCTGCCAGGCAATGAATATGAATTTCATCGATTCCGATCTTGCGGGCTTCAGCGATGGTGAGTGCCATCAGCTGATTGCCAATACCTAGTCCACGCAGTGACGGCCGCACGCCAAGACCAATGTGGCCACCGTGTTCACGGATCAGATCACTCAGGTAATGGCGCAGGTTAGACACACCAATCAGTTCGTCACCATCCATCAGAAAAAAGGTGGTGCTGGGTACATAACCCTCGGGCACGCCAATACCCTTCGAGATACCGTCTACCCGCTCCAGCCAGGCAATAAAGTCTGAATGATCAAAATCCAGAGGAAATGGGATGCGGTTTTCATCGCCGAGTTCGGCGATGTAACTGAAGTAGGTTTGCTGATGTTCAGCGACAGGTTTAACCAGTGAGAGTGTCATAACAAAATCCTTTAACGATTATTATCATGACACACTCGGAAATCTTCAGGCGTATTTGTCGAGAAGGGCCTTAAATGCCGCTTCATCCAGCACTTCAACCTCAAGATTCTGGGCCTTGGTCAGTTTGGAACCGGCCTTTTCTCCCGCCACCAGAAAGTCGGTTTTCGCTGAGACACTGCCAGTGACTTTAACACCCAATGCTTCGAGCGCGGCTTTGGCATCATCACGGGTCATATCTGAGAGTGTGCCGGTAATAACAGCGACTTTGCCGGACAGCGGCGCATCTTCGTCAGCGGTGACCGGCTCTTTTTCTTCGAAGGTCACACCCGCTTCACGCAGTTGCTGAATTACGTCGCGGTTATGTTCTTCGGCGAAGAAATTCACGATGTGTTCGGCAACGATGTCACCTACATCACGAATGGCAACCAGCTCGTCTTTGGATGCGGCCATCAGACGATCAAGGAAGCCGAAATACGATGCCAGGTTCTGGGCAGTGACGGTGCCAACTTCGCGGATACCCAGAGCAAAGAGGAAGCGCGCCATGGTTGTCTGCTTGGCTTTTTCCAGTGCATCCAGCAGGTTCTGGGCACTCTTCTCGGCCATACGTTCCAGCCCGGCAACCTGCTCCAGATTCAGCTTAAACAGATCACCCACCGAGTGAATCATATCGGCTGCGACCATCTGCTCGACCAGCTTGTCACCGAGGCCTTCGATATCCAGCGCCTGACGCGAAGCAAAGTGTTTGATGGCTTCTTTGCGCTGCGCGGCACAGACCAGACCGCCGGTACAACGCG
>JBPEXS010000537.1:0-1315 GCA_052031325.1 Thalassolituus sp.
AGTCTGCCCTGAAAGGCACCCCGATCATGATGAAAGACATCGCGGAAGCGGGTCTGGAACTGGGTCTGTCTGAAGCCAACAAGCTGCTGTCCAAGCGCGTTGAAAAAGGCAAGATGAAGCCAGCCGCCATGGGCGATGCCCTGAACCGCATCCGTCCGACCCTGACCTATGGTGATTTCGGCGACGTCGACACCATCGTGGAAGCGGTTGTTGAAAACCCGAAAGTGAAGAAAATGGTTCTGGCCGATCTGGAAGACCAGGTTTCTGAAGACACCATCATCACCTCTAACACCTCCACCATCAGTATCGACCTGCTGGCGGCGGACCTGAAGCGTCCTGAGAACTTCCTGGGTATGCACTTCTTCAACCCGGTACACATGATGCCGCTGGTGGAAGTGATCCGTGGTTCCAAGACGTCTGAAGAAGCGGTAGCGACCGTGGTTGCTTACGCCAAGAACATGGGCAAAACCCCGATCGTGGTGAACGACTGCCCTGGGTTCCTGGTGAACCGTGTTCTGTTCCCTTACTTCGCCGGTTTTGCTGGCCTGGTACGCGACGGCGCTGACTTCACCAAGATCGATAAGGTCATGGAGAAATTCGGCTTCCCGATGGGCCCGGCTTACCTGCTGGACGTGGTCGGTATCGATACCGGCGTTCACGCGAACGAAGTGATGGCTGAAGGCTTCCCGGATCGCATGAAAGCGGACTACAAGTCAGCCATGGAAGTGATGTTCGAGAACAACCGTTACGGTCAGAAGAACGGCGTTGGCTTCTACAAATACGAGAAGGACAAGCGCGGCAAGCCGAAGAAGGTTGTCGACGAAGAGACGTACGCACTGATCAAGCCGGTTGTTGCTGACGCTCAGGAATTCTCACCTGAAGACATCATCGCCCGCTGTATGATCCCGATGTGCATCGAGATCGCCCGCTGTCTGGAAGAAGGTATCGTTGATACCCCGAACGAAGCGGATATGGGTCTGATCATGGGTATCGGCTTCCCGCCGTTCCGTGGTGGCGCGTGTCGTTACATGGATACCGTAGGCATGGCCAACTTCGTTGCTCTGTGCGACAAGTTTGCTGACCTGGGCAACCTGTACAAACCTACCGATCGCATGCGTGAAATGGCAGCGAACGGCGAAAGCTACTTCGGTTAATCGGCGCACGAGGAGAATTAAACCATGTCTTATAATCCAAAAGACGTTGTTGTTATTGATGCAGTGCGCTCCCCGATGGGGCGCTCGAAAGGCGGCGTTTTCCGTAACGTCCGCGCAGAAACTATTTCAGCCAACCTGATCAACGCGCTGTTTGAGCGTAA
>JBPEXS010000538.1:0-1377 GCA_052031325.1 Thalassolituus sp.
GGTGGTTTCGTAGAGATCCGCTTTCCACACGTTAAAGCCACCTTTGACGAAGGTCGACAGGGTATCAGAGAAGCTGAAGCTGTAGCGTAGATTGATCAGCGCGCTGCGCGGGTGGTACGAACGCAGACCGGTGTAAGTCACTGAGCCTGGTTCGTCGTCAGTACCAATCACCCGCGACGTTGAGCCATTGCTGGTGTCATCAAAGGTGGGCAGGTCGTCTTCGTCTTCCGGGTAGGTCACGGTTGGATCATCAAACACCATATCGCCCATGTCCATCAGACCAAATTCCAGTGACAGGTTGTCGGTGATGTTTGGGCCGAATACGATTTGGGCTGCGATCCCCGTTTCATCTGCGGCGTCAGAACTCACGGCCGAAACCGTTGCACCCAGGAAAGACCCCTTGGAAGGCTCTGGTTTACTGATTAATGCGTGGGCAGAGGACATCAGAAGCAGACCCGGCAACAGGGTCAGGGTTACAGGCAAGCGCATGATTGGTTCCATTCTTGTTATTGTCAGGGTGGTTGTTATCAGTCACAGGACTGTTGTCAGCACCACCATCAGCTTTCTTGATGATAACAGTGAATATGTGGCGAATAAATGATGATGTCTGCGCGGTTCCCTGCAGGTGTTCAGAATTAGTATTGAAAATACTGATTTCAAACTAAGAATTTAGGATTGTTTTAGGTTTTCTTCCGTTCAGAATTGAGTTAGCTTCAGGTTTGTTTTTCTATTTATAACATATTGGAATATGACAATATGGGAAGGGGTACGCCTGACCAGCCTCACAGCTGGATGACGGAGGACGGAGTCCTCGTCCATGATCTGAAAGGATTCGGGCATCTCAATATGGCGTTGATCCGCCAGTTAACCCGCCAGCACAACGACCTGACCGGGGGCGCAGCCGCTTCTGTACTGGTACTGGCCGAAGAACTGAAAACCATCGATTTTGATGTTCAGCGCCTGGTGTCACGCAGTCGGGAATCCCATCTGATCAGCGCACTGTCTGTGGTCTGTGACTCCTTTATGGTGGCGCAGTTGAGCAGAACCCTGGTTGAACATCATCAACCTGTGTATCCAGTGCGGGTGTTTGTTAACCGGGAGGAAGCAGAAGCCTGGCTCAGATCGGTCTGAACCAGGTATCTGTAGCGGCCCTCAGTCATCAGTAACGGGCGGAGGACCGGTTTCAACGCGCAGGTCAGGGCAGACCTGCGCAGGGTAGTTATCAGAATAGCTATCAGACTTTCTTGATCTCACCTTTCAGGTGCAGCTTCTCACCTTTGAGGTCACGGACGTCAAAGTCGATGGCATCACCTTCAGGGGTGAAGTGCAGTTCGACCTGACCTGGCAGGAAGATCGGCAGTTTAAAGTCGATGGTCA
>JBPEXS010000539.1:0-1896 GCA_052031325.1 Thalassolituus sp.
CAGGGCGTTTTTCAATCATGTCGTCCAGGCGTGCTTCGGCACGGCCGAAGAAACGGTCAGTCAGATCGTACTGCACACCCAGACCAGCACTCAGGATGTAATCACTGTATTCAGTGCCAACCGGATCATTCAGCTCCAGCTTTTCATGACCGATACCGGCAGTCAGGTAGGGTTTCAGGGCATCTTCACCGAAGAAATAGAAACCATTCACTTTATAGTCGGTGAAGTCCGGGCGGGTGTTGCTCTGCATTGGGTATGACTTGATGTAAGTCAGTTCCAGGGCAGACTGTTTGGTCATCATGATGCCGAAGGACAGCTCAAGGTTGTAGCTGTTCTTGGTGTAGTCAGACTTTTTGAAATAACGTGAGGTAATTTCGGTGTCAGTATGGCTGCTACCGATGGTCACATAATTCGGATATTCGGTCGCCATTGCTGGAGCAGAAACTGCTGCCGCAACAATAGCTGCACTGATAATTGAACGTTTCATGGTATCCCCTTGTGTGGTGTCCCTTTTAGGTGGCGCTAATGTATCAAGATTCTCCCAGCAAGCCTACGGAATTTGCTATGCAGGGATGGCAAATGAAGATCACCAGCAAAGTTGGCATACATTGCTGCCAAAGTTGGCAAAAAACCGTATGCACGACGCAATAAAAGACAGAAGTATATTGAATTAGTTCATAAATAGACTGCTGCTGCAGCGTAACCCGAGGTTTTAGATGACTCAGGTTACGGACATATTGCACCCAAATGACAGGGTGAAGTAATGAACTGGTTCACATAAATGTCATGAATGAACAACTGATCTCTACAGCGCCTGATAAAAATCAACGATTTGTATTACCGGCCGATTTTTCCATCTTCAAAAATCCCGACCGGGGTTTCCAGAATGGCGGCAATAACACGGATAAGATCTTCTTCATCCTGAGTCAGGTGGTGGTCATGGGCAGCGCAGACATGCAGTGCGGTAATGATGGTTTTCTTAACCTCTGGTGCACAACGCACCAGCCTGGTTAAAGCAACATTTAATGGTTTAAGAGACTGGCCGCTGTGGTGTTCTGGGTTGCGTTGTCTTTTCAGAAAACGTCCATTCATCATTCCTGCCTGCCAGGCTCTTTCAATGACATTGGCTTCGTTATGACCGGCGGCCGCGACGTAACTCATGACTACGGCAACTTCGTCACTGACTGAGCGGGCCGAAGTGTGCCGGACGGAAGCGGGAGTCACAGTACCGAAATGCACGCCAAGGTATTGCAGAACCAGGCGATAAAGACACCATTCATACAGTGATATATGTCCATCCGCCCGAGCCACCGCGACCAGAGTCCGGTTCAGATTGTCGTATTGGTTGCGTGACAGTCCGCGTAACGCGGGCAGGAGTTTTTCGATGTCATGCAGGGGTCGCCGCGCAGGGCCGCGACGTAATGCATTTAATTGCCTGAGACTTTCACGGAATACCTGGTCACCGAGCTGGGCGAAAATAATATCCTGCTGCTTCTTCTCGGCGGATGTATCTCCGGCAAGCATAAATATCGCCAGTAATTCTGCCTGGGCCTCAAAAGCGTCCGAGGTTTCGCTTTCGGTTTTTTCAAGTTCAAACACTGGCTGAGCGAAAGCAGCAGCAGCGGGAATAAATGCGCTGGCTTCAGCCGCTGTGTTGTCCTCGACCGGGGCATTCACCACCACGGGTCTGGTACGCGGCGGAAGGTAGTAACCATTCCAGCCGGGCTCAATACGGCCTATCCGCTCATCCAGAGGAGGGTGGGTGGCAAACATCTGCATTTTAATGTGCAGTGCCTGCCCAAAGAAAAAGTGCGACATTTCCGCCGCATGTGCGGCATGAACCCGGCTACCGGCACTGTGACCGATCACTTTCAGCGCTCCGGAAATACCTTGCGG
>JBPEXS010000054.1:0-2156 GCA_052031325.1 Thalassolituus sp.
TTCCGCAGCCTGTTTGCCGTACAGCGGTGGGGCGGTTATCTGATTGGTGCCATTCTGGTGCTGTATGCCATTGTCCGGGTGTGTGCCAGCTACCTGGGTTACGACACGGATCAGCTTGAACTCGGTGGCCTGTTGTCCACCACCCTGTCGATGATTGTCGTCGCTCTGGTGTTTGCCCTGATCTGGGAAGGGGTGAACTTCATCCTCGAAACTCTGATGAGCCGCAGCCAGAAACTGAATAACTCGCGCTTTCAGACCATCACGCCCATCATCCGCAACATCCTACTGTTTGCGCTGTCGCTGTTGTCGATGATGGTGGTGCTGTCGGAGCTGGGTATCAATATCGTACCGCTGCTGGCCGGTGCGGGTGTGCTGGGTATCGCCATCGGCTTTGGTGCCCAGACGCTGGTGAAAGACTTCCTGACCGGTCTGGTGATCATTTTTGAAGACGTGATTCAGATCGGTGACGTAATCCAGCTGGGCGATAAGTTTGGTCTGGTCGAGAAAATCACACTGCGCAAAATTCAGCTGCGCGACCTTGACGGTAAAGTGCACACCATTCCCTTTGGTGAGGTGACCATTGTCTCTAACCTGACCAAGGATTACAGCTTCTACCTGTTTGATATCGGCGTGGCGTACCGCGAAAACACCGATGAGGTGATCGAGGTATTAAAAGAAATTGACGAAGAAATGCGTGACGATGAGAAATTCAAAGAGCTCATTCTGGCACCGCTGGAAATCTTCGGTGTGGATAAGTTTGATGACAGTGCTGTGGTCATCAAAGCCCGTATTAAAACCAAACCCATTCAACAATGGAACGTCGGTCGGGAGTTTAACCGCCGTATGAAGTTTGCTTTTGATGCCCGCAATATCGAGATCCCATTCCCGCATACCACGCTGTACTTTGGCGAAGGCAAAGACGGCAGTTCACCGGCGGCCAATGTGCATATGATGAACCCGGGCAAGGGAAAGAATGATGCGCCCGTTGCCGCAGATATTGCCGCGCGTAAAGTTTCGGCCGATGGCCAGACCCTGATTGATTCGCCGATACAGGACTCAGATATTGATGCCGGCGCTGACAGTGATGGGGGTTCTGACCGCTAAGCGGGCTCTATTACCTGTGCAATGGACGTGATCAGGCTCTCAAATGAGTATCGGAGAACAAAAAACCGGGTAAAGCCCCGTTTTTTTTATGAGCAGAATCCGTCTGGGACTTCAGCCACGTTCAACCATATGTTCACGCGGGCCAATGACAAACCAGATGATCAGCCCTAACAATGGCAAAAGCAGGATGGCGGCCACCCAGCCAGCCCTGACTTCCAGAGTGCGGCGTGACTGGGCAATCTGAAAGATGGCGTAGACATCGCCGATCAGCACCAGAATGGTGAATACTGCGCTCGCGATCTCCATCAGCTGGCCTTCGGGCTGCGCGGGCCAAACAGCAGCCAGATAATAAAGCCCAGCAGTGGCAGCAACAGAATCGCCAGCACCCAGGCAACCTTGGCACCGGTGGATACCCGTGGTGACTGCACCACGTTGATCAGTGCATAGATGTCTGCAATCAGTAACAGCAGGCTGCCGATACCAGAAATTTCAATCACCATAATCCGTGCCTTGTCTCAGATCGTGTATAGACGAGCCGAGTGTATCAAAGATGCACTCAGGTATTGGCGCTTTGATCAGTGTTTCAGCAACCAGTTGACGAAACTGGCCAGATCATCAAACACCGGAGCATTCTCCAGTCCGGGTGTCTGTGCCAGTTTGGACTCGCTTTTCATACCTTTGCCGGTGCGCACCAGCGCCACCTGACAGCCAGCCGCCACACCAGCTTCCAGATCCCGGATCGAATCGCCGATCATCCAGGCTCCCTGTGCCGAAATACCCAGCGCCTCTTCTGTCTGACGTATTAAACCGGGTAACGGTTTACGGCAGTCGCAGTGATCGTCCGGCCCATGCGGACAGTAAGCGATATGAGAGAAGTGCCCGCCCTGCTCTTCAGCCAGAGCAATCATCTTTGCGTGCATGCCTTCAAGATCCGCCAGCGTGAAATAGCCCCGCGCCAGTCCACTCTGATTGGTGGCCACGGTCACGGTATGCCCTGCTTTGCACAGGCGCCCTACCGCTTCGGCACTGCCATTGATGGGCAGCCACTCATC
>JBPEXS010000540.1:0-1783 GCA_052031325.1 Thalassolituus sp.
CAGCGCTGGGCGATCAACGGGCCGTTTAAAAGTTTTCATCTGGCTGGTGGCCGGGGTGGCTTCCGCCATTTTCTCGAACAGTTTGTGCGGGGACTGCAATTGCTGTGGGTGCATTCCTGGATATCGCCGGTATTTTTCACACCAAAGGTGAAACAGAAACTGCTGAAACAGGTTGACGGCAGCTTCGGCAGAGAATCAATTTCAGACCTGGAAAAAGAGCGTGATCAGAAACAGATTGCACTGATTAAAACGCTGAATACTTCTGGGAAATCCCAGAGCGTCAATCAGTCAGATTAACGCGGGAAGGCTGCGTATATATCCGCACGCGGAAACGCCCACCGGCTAACTGATCGTCAATCTCACCTTCGGTCGGGTAATACACAGAGACATCCAGATACTCCGGGTACTGACAGGTCTGATCATAATCATCCAGAAGCACCTCAGCAGAACGCAACTGCTGCTCTTCAGGTGTCAAAGTGATCAGCATAAAATCTCTGTCGTCAGCGAGGCATGGGCTGAGTTTGACGGCTTCCGCTTCCAGCCCCATATAGTTGTCCCAATTAATGATCAAAGAATCATCACGTACCGAATAGGTTTCATCCGGTAGTGGCGAGTTCAGCGGAATCAGTGCCTGTGCTGTGAACTGGGAAAAGACTGAAATGCCCTGGCCAATTGCCGATTTTATGGTAACCGTTGTTCCCCCGCTGTAGCCCTGAGTGAAATTGTAGGTGCCGTCACAGGCGCTTGGTGCTGACCAGTCGTCATATGACAGACAAGCGTTGTAAGGAAAACTGTTCTCATAATTTTTCGAACTGTATCCATCATCAATCAGACTGGGGGGAGAAAAAATATCCGAATTCACGGAATAGCTGGGTGCACTCACGACAATCAGATCTTCTTCAATCTGAACGTCGACATAAAGATACGCCAGTGACGGATAGTTCTGTTCAGAATTGTTTTCAGAACCATCCTGAAAAATGCAGGCTGACATAACAACCGGGATCAGCCCAGTGAATATTATCTGTAATAATCGTCCGTAATTCATTTCCATGATTTCATAATGATGTAGTACAGTTCGGTAATATATTCACCGACTGTTTCATTTACAAGGAAGTCTCATGTTGGTATCCAGGTTCTGGTTACTGCTAGCGCTCAGCACCTTTATCTTTCCTCACTCTCTGAACGCCGCACCGGTTATCCTCAAACAGGAGACCGATGAAAATACGCCCCGCTGGCAGCTGGGTATGGACCTCAGTACCGGCCAACTCGCTGAAAAAGGACTTTCTTACCGGTTCGAGGGCCCAGCCTATTCAAATAACCACCTGAAAGCCCTAGGCGTGTTCACCGGCTACAGAATGTATTCTGGTTTCTGGCTGAAAGCTGGAGCACGACGCTTTGAAAATGAGAATTACACATCCTGCAATATTTACGACGAAGAAAAATGTGAGACCTTTGATCGTAAAATGCATCAATGGTGGGCGGATGTTCAATACGTTCTGTATTTAAACACCTTTGGCCGATTTACGACCGAAGCCGGGGCGGGTATCGGATATTTCCGCACGATATCAAACACCTCAACCGGTGCCACAGCCAGCTGGGATACGCACTACAGTTTTCATGCGGGGGTGCATTACCAGAGCTGGTTATTCAGCCTGAAAGCCGACTACAGTGGAGCAGAGTCTGAATCCGGCGCGCCTTCAGGAATAAGCCTTCATTCTCTTTCCATCGGCTATCACTTCTGAGCCGCCTGCCGACAACGTTCGGCAGGTATGGCCAGCTGCTT
>JBPEXS010000541.1:0-1769 GCA_052031325.1 Thalassolituus sp.
TCGCCGAAACCACCGAGACCCATCAGCTGGAATCCGAAGAGCTGGCCGCACTGCGACTGGAATGGCAGGAAGCCATGGCCGCGGTGGATGAAGACACCGACGAGCGCGAACGCCTGCAGGCTGAACGCACTGCCTTGCAGCAACGTCTGTCGCAGGCGCGTATGGCGGCAGGGCAGAACAAAGATCGCCTGCATCAGCTTCAGCTTCAGGTTCAGCACCTGAAAAGCCGTGAAGACAGCCTGAAACAGGCCATCACCCGCCTTGCAGAACAGCTGAAGCAGCAGCAGGAACGCCGCACCCAGATTCTCGATAACCAGAATAAAGACCACAGCGCTGACCTTGAAGAACTCAAGGCCGGGCTGGAAGAGCTGCTGGAGCAACGTCTCGCTGCCGAGCAGGAAATGTCGGTTGCGCGTAAAGCCCTCGAAGAAGCCAACACCCGCATGCACGAGCTGGAACAACTGAAAGCCGCAGCAGAGCAGGCGATCATGGATGTGCGCAATCAGCTCGAGCAGGTGCGCATGAACTGTCAGGCGCTGGATATCCGCCGTCAGGGGCTGGTTGAGCAGCTGCAGGAAGAAAAACTCACCATGCAGGATGTGCTGCAGAATCTGTCAGAAGAGGCTGATGCTGAAGTCTGGACACAGGAGCTGACCCGCATTGGCGAACGCATAGCCCGCCTTGGGCCGATCAACCTGGCCGCCATCGAAGAATACAAGCTGCAGTCAGAACGTAAGGTCTATCTGGATGCCCAGAACGACGACCTTGAAAAAGCACTTGAAACCCTCGAAGGCGCGATCCAGAAGATCGACCGCGAAACCCGTAACCGTTTCAAAGAAACCTTCGATAAAATGAACGCCGGTCTGGCGGACCTGTTCCCGAAAGTCTTTGGTGGTGGTCACGCCAGCCTGGAACTGACCGACGACGATATCCTCACCACCGGTGTGGCCATCATGGCGCGACCACCGGGTAAAAAGAACAGCACCATTCACCTGCTCTCTGGTGGTGAAAAAGCCCTGACCGCCATTGCGTTGGTATTCTCCATCTTCCAGCTCAATCCAGCGCCGTTCTGTATGCTGGATGAGGTCGATGCACCCCTCGATGATGCCAACGTCGGCCGCTATGCGCGTCTGGTGAAAGCCATGTCTGAGAAGGTGCAGTTCATCTACATCACCCACAACAAGATCGCCATGGAAATGGCCGACCAGCTGATGGGGGTCACCATGCACGAGCCCGGTGTTTCCCGTCTGGTGTCGGTGGATATCGAAGAAGCCGCTGAAATGGTCGAGACCGCCTGATTTCTGTCGCGGTTTTCGGCGCTTTTCGTCAATTTTCAGCGTTTTTGACCAATTCAGAGAGGAACTCTGCGCTCTTATGCGGCTCACAGCTTTGCTGGTTTCTAACTGCCCCAATTGCCTTTACAATACCGGCGCGGTGTCATGATTTATTACTGACCCGTCAACGATTTACCGGTTTTCCGGCACGATCACCGTCACAGATAACAAGACCTTCAACCACAAGGCACAATTACAGGAGTCGTAAGCGGTTATGGAATGGAGCTGGCAAACTGTCATGATCCTGATTGGACTGCTGGGATTAGCGGCCATTATTTTCGACGGTTATCGCAAAATGAAACGGGCCAAAGCCGAAGCGCTGGGTCTGAATGTCGCTAAAACCGATGCTCCAAAAACCGAAGACGAAGCTGATCTCTTTAACCCGGAGCTGCCAGGTCGGGCTCGTGTCGTTAAACCCGCAGACCCTGATTACAC
>JBPEXS010000542.1:0-3625 GCA_052031325.1 Thalassolituus sp.
AGGCCACGCTCGGCAAAAGAGACCGTCACCCCATCCCCAACTATCAGGTGATCCAACACCCGGATATCCACCAGCCCCAGCGCCTGCACCAGCTTCTCTGTAATCAGCCGGTCGGCACTGCTGGGCTCGGCCACGCCAGAAGGATGGTTATGCGCCAGAATGACTGCAGCCGCACCTTTATTCAGTGCCAGTTTGACCACTTCACGCGGGTAAACCGAAGCCGCATCAATCGTGCCGCGGAACAGCTCATGGTAAAGCACAACGCGGTTCTGGTTATCCAGCAGCAGTACCACAAAGACTTCGTGATCGCGGTCACGCAGCTGCGCCTGTAAATAGCGGCGGGTGTGTTCCGGGCTGGTGAGGGCATCACCGCGCTTCAGCTCCTGCGCCAGATGACGGCGGGCCATTTCCAGCACGGCCTGCAGCTGGGCGAACTTGGCAGTGCCCAGCCCCAGCGGTTTGCAGAATTCGGTCTGGGTTGCAGTCAGCAGTGGCCTCAGGCCACCAAAGTCAGACAAGAGTTCGCGGGCAAGATCAACCGCACTTTTACCGGGAAGTCCGGTACGTAAGAAAATCGCCAGTAACTCGGCATCAGACAGGCTTTCAGGCCCACTGAGCAGGAGCTTTTCGCGCGGGCGCTCCTCCGCTGGCCAGTCGGTAATCGCCATACCTACCTCCCTGTAGGTGTGTGATATATACTGGCCTGCATTTTAGTCATCCAGAATCTGACCATGCAACAACTCTACAACCGCCGTATTCTGCTGGGCATCAGTGGCGGTATCGCGGCTTATAAAAGTGCCGAGCTGGTCCGGGCCCTGAAAAAGGCCGGTGCCGACGTCCGCGTTGTTATGACCCGTTCCGCTATGGAGTTCATTACTCCACTGACGTTGCAGGCCTTGTCGGGGCACCCGGTGCATCATTCCCTGCTGGATCCTGAAGCCGAAGCCGGCATGGGTCATATCGAACTGGCAAAGTGGGCTGATCTGTTGCTGATTGCGCCTGCCAGCGCCAACCTGATTGCGCGCCTGACCCAGGGTATGGGCGATGATCTGCTGACCACGGTCTTTCTCGCCACAGACGCGCCCATCAGCCTTGCCCCTGCCATGAATCAGTCCATGTGGCGTGACCCCATCACTCAGGAAAACGTTGCCCACCTGCAAGCGGCACACGGCGACCGCCTGAGTCTCATCGGACCCGCTGCGGGTGAGCAGGCCTGTGGTGATACCGGGTTTGGCCGGATGACTGAGCCTGAGGCCATTATCGCTGCGGTCGCTGATCGTTTTGAAACCGGACTGTTAGCCGGTGTCAGCATCGTGGTAACGGCGGGCCCCACCAAAGAAGCCATCGACCCGGTGCGTTACATCACCAATCACAGCTCCGGAAAGATGGGTTATGCCATTGCCGAAGCGGCACGTGATGCCGGTGCCCGGGTGACTCTGGTCAGCGGTCCAGTGGCGCTCGATCCGCCTGAGCGGGTAGAACGCATCTGGGTGCGCAGTGCCCTCGATATGCTCGACGCCTGTGAAAAACAGATGGATCACTGCCAGATCTTTATCGCCACCGCCGCCGTGGCGGATTACCGTCCGGCCAGCGAGCAGGGCCACAAAATCAAAAAGCACAGTGACGAGCTGACGCTGACCATGATCCGCAACCCGGACATTCTGAGTACCGTGGCAGGTCGAACCAATCCGCCTTTCACCGTAGGCTTTGCGGCCGAAACTCAGGACGTTGAGCATTACGCCCGCGACAAGCTGGAGCGCAAGAAGCTGAACATGATTGTGGCCAATGACGTCTCCGACCGCAGCATTGGCTTCCACAGTGATGACAACGCCGTTAAGGTCTTCTGGGGCGATGATGGCCGTGAAGATTTTGACGTGATGAATAAACGCCGCCTGGCGGTACGTCTGATCGAGCTGATCGCTCAGCAGTACAACAAATAAGAGGTTGATAACGAGATGCAGAAGCTGCAGGTAAAAATTCTGAACCCACGCATCGGCCAGGATATTCCCATGCCAGAGTACGCCACCTCGGGCTCTGCCGGACTGGACCTGCGTGCCTGCATTGATGAGGCCATTACGCTTGAGCCGGGTGAGACCACACTGATTAAAACCGGTCTGGCCATTTATATTGAAGACCCCAATCTCGCAGGCCTGATCCTGCCACGCTCAGGACTGGGCCATAAACACGGTATCGTGCTTGGCAATCTGGTGGGCCTGATTGATTCAGACTACCAGGGCGAGCTGATGATCAGTTGCTGGAACCGTGGCCAGAGCAGTTTCACCCTTGAGCCGGGCGAACGTCTCGCTCAGTATGTGCTGGTGCCGGTCGTTCAGGCTGCCTTTGAAATTGTTGACGATTTTACTGAAACTGAGCGTGGTGCAGGCGGTTTCGGCCACTCCGGCCGCCAGTGACGGTAAACACTGTCAGCCCCGGACAGATGAGCAGAGATTGCTCGTAACAATAATTACAACAGCATCTGAAAACAGGAGGTCCCGTGGGTAAAGGTTCGACGCCCGGACAATCCGTAACCGGCCTCAGCCGTCTTTATCTCTGGATTGCCCTGTTCCTGATCTCAGCGGGCATGCTTGCACAACAGCTGCAGATACGCGGCTATGCAGATCAGACCATTGAAGCCTATTACACTCAACCTCTGGCCCAGCAACTGGCTGGCAACCTGTCGACTCAGCTTGCCCAGACCCTGAAATTGCAGAAAGCCTTTGCCGACCACCCTCTCAGCATCGCGTATCTGGCCAGATCAACCTCTGACGGGGCATCCTCAAACGATCCAGCCTCAACCAGTCCAGACTCAACCAGTCCAGACTCAAGAGTGGTCGAGCCTCCTGTTGAGACACTGAACTGGAGCGAACAGATTGTGGGACTTATTCCCGGGGCCATTCACGCCGAGCTACTCTCTGCAGATGCCGCAGCTGATCTCAGTGAAGGCTACAACTTCTCGGTTCAGGACCTGGCTAACAAAGCATTAAAGGGGCAGGAACTGTCTATCGAGGCTACCCGCCTGAATTCTGGCATCCGCTATTTTGCGGTCAGTCCGGTCACCGGAGATGAGGGTATTACCGGGCTTCTGCTGGTTGAGTACGGTAAGGACTGGGAAAACAGCCTGTGGCAGTCACTGGGTGAACAGACCGATCAGGTCGCCATCTATCAGTCGGTTTCCGGGCCTGAAAACACCGGCCTCAGCCTGTGGTCGGTCAACCCGGGGAAAGGTCAGAACAAGCAATTTACCCTGCCGGTGAACGACACCTGGTATGTCACTGTCACTCCGGCACTGCAGCTGACCACCGTGCAGATGCTGTACGCTGCAGTGCCCTGGTTTTTCACTCTGGCACTGACCTTCGCTGCCCTGTTCATGCTGCATGGGTACATTCACAGCCGCATGCGCCGTGATCAGAAAAAACTCTACAGTTACCTGAGTTATGACTTTGCCGCTGGTGAGTCTGCACCACCCGAATTTTCACTGCGTCTGTTCAGTGAGCTGGCGGAACTGATTCACAGTCTGGTATCCCCCGTCAGCCAGACGTCACAGACATCCGGAGACTCATCGCCCATCACCGACGAATTCTTTGCCGGCCTGAATGACAAGGGCACTGACAAAGGAAAAGACAAG
>JBPEXS010000543.1:0-2108 GCA_052031325.1 Thalassolituus sp.
ACAGCACTGACTCAGGTCAGCAATGCAATTCAGCTGATCCGCGACCTCAATACTCAGATCCACACCGGTGCTGAGTCTCAGAGCCTGGCGGCGTCAGATGTCGCACGCAGTATCGAGCAGATCAACCAGATAGGTAATGAGTCGCTGCACACCGCAGACGAGATCCGCAGCTCAGCCGACCATCTGTCACAGCTGGCAGATTCTCTGAAAAGCACATTAGGCCAGTTCAGGTACTGACCACAGAGCCGGCATCGGCCAGCCCCTGGGCTGACCGTTTTCCGGTCAGCCATGAGCCACAGCGTTATCTCATCTTATGCCTGACCTCAGGAAACCAGCCCTTAGCAAGCGCCGGGTCTATACTGATAATCTACGAACGTCATCCGGAGTTACCCATGCTGCCTGACCCACAGATCCTCTTCTGGGGCCTGATATTCAGCTCACTCGGACTTGGCTACTTCGTCTATGGCAGGCGTCAGCAGGACAAGGTAGTGCGTTACTCCGGAATAGCGCTCATGCTTTACCCGTATGCAGTGACCAAACTGATGCCGCTGATCGTCGTTGGCCTGTTACTGGCCCTCGCTCCGAAACTCATCAGGCCTTACGTTCAATAACCCCGCTGTCGAAATGCAGCCTGCGGCTGAGGATAAAGGCAAAAGGAAATTAAGGAGAAAGCTTGAGCACACTAATACTGTATGGCCGCTCCACATCGTTCAATGTGCAGAAAGTGCTCTGGTTTCTTGCTGAACTTGAAACGCCTTTTGAACACATTCAGTACGGTGGCAGGCATGGCGGCCTGGACGGTGAATCATTTTCAGAGCTGAACCCAATGCGTAAAGTCCCGGTACTCGAAAACGGCAGTGATGTTGTCTGGGAGTCCCATACCATACTGCGCTATCTGGCCGCTGTGTTCGGGGCTGGCCACTGGCACCCAGAGGACCCGTATCAGCGTTCTCTCGTTGAACGCTGGATGGACTGGAGCCAGACGCATTTTCAGCCGGTCTTCATGAAAACCTTCTGGGGTTTTTACCGGGTACCATCCGCAAAAAGAGATATGCCAGAGGTCATGGCCAGCATGGGTGAGTGCCTTAAATGCATCAACCGGCTGGAACATCAGCTGGGTGATCAGGCGTATCTGCTTGGTGACCAGTTAACCCTGGCCGATATCTGCACTGGCGCCATACTCTACCGCCTCACCACTCAGGGTCTGAAGGTTGAGCTGCCCCCCGCTGTTCAGGGCTGGTATGAGCGGCTGCAGCAGCGCCCCGGCTATCAGCGCTGTGTTATGAGTGATTATTCCGAACTGAAAGGGCGTGAGGTTTACTGACTCAGCCAGCGCTTTTCTTCACTACTAGTGAGCTGGCGGATACCTTCCATCGCTGACGCAGAAGCCGTCTGATACCCCTGAGTTTCCGGCATCACCTGCCAGTGCCAGTCGCCAGGCTCACCACAGGCAATCAGAGTGCGGCTGCTTTCAGGGGTGTGCTGAATGACTTCGCGGCAGAACTCTCCGTCGGCATTTTCGAAGCTCATAGCCAGCTCCGTGCGGCGCTCGCCGCCATCATGGATATCTCCGCTCAGGGCGGTATCAGCAAACTGATTCAGACCCGCATCGATGGCGCCGTCAGGGCGATACTGAAACATCAGCGTCAGACCCAGAACCAGACTGGCGGCAATGCCCCAGGTGGCCATTGGTATGCGCGGGCCGGAAGTCTTGCCGGGCTCACCGGATCCAGGAAACGGGACGATATTGTCGTCAGCCTTGTCTTCGGTTTCTTTATTTTCATTTGTCTGCGGCAGCGGTTGTGTCTGAATCATCTGCAGCAGTGCATCCGGCACAGGGGTTTCATCCGGCTGCGAAAAATAGGCTTTTGCGGCATCGTTGGTGGCGCGCAGGGCATCCATCCTTGCGCTGAGTTCAGCAGAGGCGGCTAATTCAGCGTCAATGGCCTGCATGTCTGCAGTATTCAGTTCTCCATCCAGATAAGCGGAGAGCTGTTCGTCGGTGATCGGTTTCATGGTCATGTCCTCTTACTCGGCAGCTTCGGCTAAGCGGGTGCGGGCACGCGCCAGACGGCTCATTACCGTACCGGTCGGAATATCGAGAATAT
>JBPEXS010000544.1:0-3429 GCA_052031325.1 Thalassolituus sp.
GCACAACATTGCGATGGCGAACGCTTCAACCGCTTTTTCCATGGCATGCTGGCGGAGGGTGTGTACCTGGCACCGTCGTCGTTTGAAGCCGGATTTATGTCGATTGCCCACACCGAAGAAGACATCTCGGCCACCATCGCGGCGGCAGATAAGGTGATGGCTGGTCTCTGATATGACGTGGCTTGCGCCTCTGGCACTGCTGTTCTGCAGCAGTGCCGTTCTCTGGTATCACCGCCCCGGGCCACAGTGGCCGGGTGCCAGTGCCTCTGGTTTTATGGCTGCGCTGCTTGCTGTCGTCACCGGCGTCGCACTGTTACTGTCTCACAGTTCTTTAGCCGTCAGTGATGAGCTTCTGCTGCTTCTGCGTCAGGCCTGTCTCTTCGCCGGGGTGCCTCTGATTGCTGCGATCTGGCTGGCGGACCTGTTCGGAAAATCCTGGGACCGGGTCATCTGGGGCCGGGTTCTGCTGGGGCTCTGCGCCATGTTTGAACTGGGGCGCCGGGGTGACTGGCTGGATACCTGGCTGCTGATTACACTCGCAGCCGGTATGGCCGGTTCCGTGTTATGCCAGATACGGTACGGCCAATGGCTCCGGTCTGCGGCACTGGCCCTGCTTTGGCTTTTTTCGATCGCTCTCACTTTCCCGGACAGCCCGGTGACTGTGAGTGCCCTTTCTGCTGATTACGAAATCTGGGTAATCAGTGCCATCCTGCTTACAGGCCTGTTACGAACTAAAACAGCAGCCTGACATAGCTTGTCTACACTGAGATTGTAACTACTGAATTTTTCTGGGTGATGTATGTCTCAATTTCTCACTGTGACGGACTTTTTTAAAGAAATTGATACTTTCTTTATCCGTCTTCTTGCAGGCCTGTTTGTGGTAACCCTGTTACTGGCAAACTGGCACAACACCTGGGTCGAAGCCTTCGTTATTGGCCTGCCCGCCGTGGCTGTGCCTTTTCTGATCAGCCGTATGATGCCAGGCCATATGTTGTCACGCTTCTCAATTGCCGCGGCATTGATGGTATTTTCGGGTCTTATGATCCATCAGGGTCATGGCATGATCGAAATGCACTTTGGTATTTTCGCGCTGCTGGCGGCGCTGCTGTATTACCGCGATCCACTCACCATCCTGGTCGCTGCTGCGGTGATTGCCGTACACCACCTGTCGTTCAATTACATGCAGGAAGCGGGGGTCGGTGTCTACGTATTTGAATACCGTTCAGGCCTGGATATTGTGATTCTTCATGCTGCCTTTGTGGTCGCCGAATCCGCACTGCTGATGTACATGGCTCACAAGAACTGGCAGGAATTCCGCCAGAGTATTGAGCTGAATAACATCGGTAATCACCTGCACAAAAACAATGGTCTTGATCTGACTTATCGCGTGAATAAACCGATCAGCGAATTTGGTGTGACCTTCAATAACTTCTTTGAAGCCATCAACAATGTGGTCAGCAAAGCCAGTGAATTGTCTGCCAGGATCGGCACGGATGGTGAACGCATGCACCAGTCCAACCTGACGCTGCAGGACGGTGCAACCAAACAGAACCGCGGCAGTGATGAGATCTCGACCTCCACCCAGAACCTGTCATCGGCCATCGCTGGTATCTCCGAGCAGTCAGAATCGGCCTCTTCCACGGCCTCTGAAACCCGTGACCTGGCCAAACAGAGCAACAGCGACATCCGCGAAACCCGTACCGACATCGAGAAGCTGGCGGGTAACATCGAAAAAACCAACCTGACGATCCAGAAACTGGATGAAGAAACCGCCAATATTGGTTCGGTCCTGTCGGTGATTCAGGGCATTGCTGAACAGACCAACCTGCTGGCACTGAACGCAGCGATCGAAGCCGCCCGTGCCGGTGAGCAGGGTCGTGGTTTTGCAGTCGTTGCCGATGAAGTTCGTTCGCTCGCAGCAAAAACCCATGACAGTACAGAAGAAATTCATCAGATGATCGAACGTCTGCAGGCAGGTTCCGGCGACGCTGTGAAAGCGATGGATACCTCTCTGAATAATGTGAAGAACAGCGTGGCGCAGATCACCCGACTGGACGAACACATCTCTGAAATGAAGGCGCGTATTGAAACCGTCTGGAATATCAACCAGGCCATTGCATCTGCATCCAATGAACAGATGACCGCGATCAATGGCGTGAATACCAACCTTCAGGAAATCCGCACCATCAGTGAATCAACACTGCAGGAAAGCCACAGTACGGGTGAGATCAGCTCTCAACTGGTGAGTATGTCCCGCTCACTCGACGAGTTGCTGTCTCAGTTCAGAACCTGATGACTGGTCAGTAAACCTGAGGCTGAAGGCTGCTCAGCCGGGCCTCCAGTTGATGAATCATCTCAATCGCACGGTCATCTCCGACCGCAAACATGCGGGCTCTCTGTAACAGGGAGTCCGCTGTATCATTTTCTCCCAGCAGCGCATAAGCCTCAGCCTGACGCAGCAGAATGTAAGGGTTGCGAGGCTCTATACGACGCGCCTGATCCAGAAATGACAGGGCTCTGCGCCAGTCTCCTGCCGTACCGGAATCACTGGCATCCTCCATCAGAGCAATAACCGCCGGATGCTCAGACCCGGTCGCCGACGCCAGATTTTCCTGTTCTGCCGGCCTGGTGGCCTGCAGACTACAACCACTGAGTACCAGTACCAGGCTCAGAACAACCAGTCTAACCACGAACGAATCCTCTCTTTGATCGGTGCGCCGTCAGCATCACAGGGCCCCCGCGCTTTGTCCAGCCAGGTCTTAGGAAACGGATATTCCGTGCCCGCCCGGCAACCATCCGGTAACAGGGCACCCTGTTCATTCACCGCAATCTCAATTAAACCGCGTGATGGCGGTAGTGGCTCAGTACCGATAGCGCGAAAAGTATTCAGCCAGATAGGTAATGCACCACGGCTGCCCGGATAGGCCATAGGCTGATTGTCATCGCGGCCAACCCATATTACCCCGAGATGGCGGTTATCAAATCCGGCGTACCAGGCATCGCGGATATCGTCACTGGTGCCCGTTTTCCCTGCCAGTGGCTGAGGTAATACACGGCCCACTGCGCGCGCGGTGCCATCAGCGACAACCTGTTCAAGGCCGTATCTGAGCCATTCCATCAATACCGGGTCATACACCTGACGTCCACGAATGGCATAGGACGACAGGGTCTGACCATCAGCCGTTGTCACGGCATCGATGGTTCGTAACGGTGTCAGAAAGCCCGTAGAAGCCAATGTCTGATACATCTGCGCCACCTCCAGCGGTGACAACTCAATCGCCCCAAGCAGAATCGACGGGTAAGCTGGGATGTCGGAACGGATACCGGCGGTGCGCAGTTCACTGACCACCTGATCAATCCCGACGGTCATCCCCAGACGGGCGGTCGCCTGATTCAGAGACCGCTTCAGTGCATCCAGCATGGGGACTT
>JBPEXS010000545.1:0-2153 GCA_052031325.1 Thalassolituus sp.
TCTGCCGCAGCCAGATCAGCAGCCGCACTGTGTACACAGACGCCCAGTGTTGCCGCATCCCAGGCTGACAGGCCCTGAGCCAGCAGCGCTGCAATAACACCGGTCAGAACATCGCCCATGCCGCCACTGGCCATGCCCGGATTACCATCCGTGCACAAGGCCATCTGGCCCTGAGCAGAGGCGATCAGCGTGCCCTGACCTTTCAGTACAACCACCGCCTGATATTTACTGGCCAGCGCCTTCGCTGCTGACGGACGGTCCTGCTGAATCCCGGCGGTGGTTTTCCCCAACAGGCGGGCTGCTTCTCCGGGGTGCGGTGTCAGCACCACCTGACGCTCACGGAAATCCGCATGCCAGCCCGGTGAAGACAGAATATTCAGCGCATCTGCATCCAGTACCAGTGAAGTGTCATCGTTGAGCACAGGCTGCAACAGAAGTTCAGACCAGCTTTTCAGACCCAGCCCAGGACCACAGCCCACTGCGGTGGCCTGCGCCAGCAGGTCACTCAGCTGCAGACCGGAATCAACCCCATGCACCATGCATTCCGGACGTTGATTCAGAATCACCGGCACGTGCAGCGGCCGCGTCGCACAACTGACCTTGCCCGCCCCGCTGCGACTGCAGGCATCCACTGCCATCGCCACAGCGCCGCCTGCTCCGTGATCGCCCCCGATCAGCAGAGCATGGCCATAACTGCCCTTATGACTGTTGCCCATACGTGACGGCAGCCGTCGTTTCTGCTGATCCAGCTGATGCCAGCTGATGCGTTCAGCAAGTGGCGGCACCGCGTGTTTATCGGCTGGCGTCAGATCCAGAGAAGCACAGGCAAGATCACCGGTGTAATCGGGGCCATCAGCCGTCAGCAGACCTGCTTTCAAGGCAATAAAGGTTACCGTCTGAGTCGCTTTTACAGCGCTCCCCATGACCGCACCAGTATCCGCATTCAGACCAGAAGGAATGTCCAATGACAGTACATCGCCCGGATGCTGGTTAATGGCAGCGATTGCTGCGGCGTATTCACCTTGTACCTCAGCGTTCAGCCCGGTCCCCAACAGACCATCGATGATGAGTTCACCGTCGAAATCCAGCTCACCACTGAAAGACATGGGTTCGACACCCGCATGTAATGCAGCCTGACGGGCTTCCGCTGCGGCTTCACTCTGGCGACTGATATCGCCCAGGGTGTAGAAGGTGACGTTGAGGTTGTGCAACAGGGCCAGTGAGGCCATCACCCAGGCATCACCGCCGTTGTTGCCCGGCCCGGCAAAAATGCACAGGCTGCGGACATCAGGCCAGCGCGCTAGCAGCAACGCAAACGCCGCTTCAGCGGCATGGCTCATCAACTCATAGCCGTTATCGCCCATACGGGCAATGATGCGGCTGTCCAGTTCGCGCACACTGGCGACCGTGAAAATGTCGCCAAGCAAATGGTCGCGGGGAGAAAATGGACGCTTCATCGCAGTGGGGTCTGGGCCTGTGGTAAATTGCCTTCAGTATACAGGAAGCCGCACGGCGGTTTCACGAGCAGCAGAAGACAGCCATCACATACATGACCAACAGCAAGGTTCCCTCCGACCGCCTGAAGACCCTGCCCTCTGAGATCGCCCTGTGGGCCGCAGACGCCGGATTTCAGCAGTGTGGCATCAGCTCTACGGATGCCGGTAATCACGAAGCCTACCTTAGACGCTGGCTTGAAAGCGGTTATCACGGTGACATGAGCTACATGGCGGATCATGACGATGAACGTGGCCATATGCGCGCCCACCCGGAACTGCTGCATCCCGGGACCCTGAGTGTGATTTCCGTACGCATGGATTATCTGCCAGCGGATATCACATTGACCGGGCAACTGAATAACCCGGCCAATGCCTACGTTTCGCGCTACGCGCTGGGGCGCGATTATCACAAGTTGATCCGCAAACGCCTCACCAACCTTGGCAAACGCATTGAAGCGGATATCGGCCCTTACGGTTTCCGTGCCTTTGTCGATAGCGCCCCGGTGCTGGAGCGGGCCTTCGCCGAGCAGGCGGGTCTGGGCTGGATCGGCAAAAACACCATGCTGATCAACCGCAAAGCGGGTTCGTATTTTTTCCTCGGCGAGGTGCTGACTGATCTGCCACTGGCCACCAATACCCAGCAGGAAAGCAACCACT
>JBPEXS010000546.1:0-1011 GCA_052031325.1 Thalassolituus sp.
CGCTGCTGACCCGCAGAGCACCTGAAGTTCCTCAGCCTGCTCTGGATACCTCACTGGTCTGGCCTGAGCTTAAAGAGGCACTGAAGCCACTGATTCCTTATGTGATTCTGGTCGCTGTTACTCTGGCACTTTATGGTCTGCTGCTGAATGCATACCTGGATGAGTTCTCTGCTCCGATCATTCTGCCGGTTCTGCTGCTGGTTATTCTGATCTATGAGCGCATCGCTAAAGAGAAAGATGTTCTCAAGCGCGAGAACATGAACATCGACTATGTTGAGCACCGTCTTGAAGAGTCGTTTGATGATCTGGTGAAGGGTAATGATTCACTGGAAAAGACCATCCGCGAATCAACCACAGAAGCCATTGGCCATATCGGTGCACTGCTGATGTTGATGGGGATGTCCATCAGTATCGGTGGCGTATTTGAGCGTGCCGAGGTCATGAGTCTGGTGCCTGAAAGCTTCGACTCTATCTGGGTCGCCATGGCACTGCTGGTTTCGATACTGGTTGTCATCGGTATGATTATGGACCCATACGGTGCTGTTATTCTGGTGAGTGCAACTATCGCATCCATCGCTTATAAGAGCGGTATTGATCCGGTGCACTTCTGGATGGTAACTCTGGCCGCGTTTGAATTGGGTTATCTGAGTCCACCGGTCGCCCTGAATCATCTGTTGACGAGACAGGTGGTCGGCGAAGAAGAAGTCCGGCTATCGAAGCAGGAAGGTCACAACTTCTGGTACAAGAACGAAAAGATCCTTCTGCCTCTGGTTACCATGGCAACAGCATTGCTTATTGTTGCCTTTGTACCGCTCGCAATCGGTTACGACTGACCTGGTCTGTGACCGACCGATACAAAAAAGCCGCCCAATCGGGCGGCTTTTTTATGGGCTGTGACCCGTCCTGAAATAAGTTGACACCTTGGAGACTTATTTATGGAATCACCTATACATTCAGGTAAAAAGCGCACTCAGCGCGATTACACACTCGCCTTTAAACTGGCTGTTGTAG
>JBPEXS010000547.1:0-1803 GCA_052031325.1 Thalassolituus sp.
TTGTTTAAACCAAGATCACCGTTATCTACTGCTTTGCGATCACAATGTTCTGACCGAGTCAGTTTTGAGTATAGACCAATAATTACGGGGGCTCGGGCGATTTGAGAAAAACTGGAAAACCAGCGGAATTTTCATGAATTGCGGACTTTGACGACGTTGTCAGAAAAATGCCGTCGACTAAAATACTGTATGACAATTAATGGATAAGAATAATGAGCTCCAAGCCTTTGCGTCTCGGACTGCTGGAAACCGATACCCTTTACCCTGATCTGGTGGAGGATTACGTGTCCTACGGCACGATGTTCCGCCAGCTGTTTTCGGCGTCCGATCCGGACATTTCCTTTCGGCACTACCCGGTCACTGAAGGGGTTTTACCCGGTACTCAGTCTGATGAGTTAAGGGAGTGCGATGTGTATCTGATTACCGGATCTAAAGCGGGTGTTTACGACAACCTGCCCTGGATAGCCCCTCTGACAGACTGGATTCGCCGTGCCTTCGACGCTGGCATCCCCATGCTGGGTGTCTGTTTCGGACACCAGATACTGGCTCACAGTCTGGGAGGTCATGCCGAAAAAAGCAGCAAAGGCTGGGGGGTGGGCAACCAGACCATGCAGGTAGAGCACTGGCCGGATTTCCTTGAACGTCCGGTCGAACACTACCGCCTGATATACAGCCACCAGGACCAGGTGACCCGGCTACCAGAAATGGCCAGCCGCCTGGCCGGGAATGATTTCTGTCCGAATGCTTCCTGGTTTATCGGCCAGCAGGTTCTTGCATTTCAGGGACACCCGGAATTTGATGCGGAGTACTTTCAGCGTCTGATTACGCGTCGGGTCGACAGCATTGGTGAAACACGCCTTCAGGCTGCACTGGACGGCCTCAGGGACAGCAACGACAGTGAGCGTGTCATTCAGTGGCTACTTGAGTTTATCCGGTTACCCCGTGCGCTCAGCGCAGAAACTTCGCCACATACCAACAGCTGGCTTCTTTCCTGAGGCCGCTGTCATCGGCCCAGGTCAGCGCTGCTCTTACCAGTCGTTCCGCCAGACCCTTGCCCCGTAATTCGGTAGGCACAAACGTATGGGTGAAGTTTATCCGGTCGCCACTGATACGGTAATCCAGTACGCAGGTCGCACCATCCTGTTCGATGATAAAGCGCTGGCTGTCCGCCTGATGCATAACGTCTGTCATTGCTGAGCCCTCAGAACCCGGAACCGGGTTGTTGCAGAAAATCCAGTTCTTCCTCAGTGCTGCTGCGCCCCAATGCTTCGTTACGGTGGGGATAGCGGCCGAAGCGGTCGATAATGGCCTTATGACGCTGCTCAAACCTGAGATTGTCCTCCAGCCCGGGCTGAGCGAACAGGTTCAGAGCCTGATCATGAATCACGGCGGATTCACTGTGCATGTAAGGCATGTAGAGAAAGGCACGTTGGATGGTGGTCAAAGCCTGATCGTGCCCTTGTGCAATTGCCTCCTGCGCCAGCGCTAACGCCTGAGCATCCTGAGCAAAGGCCCTGGGGTCATTACGGAACAGGTTTCGGGAGAACTGATCCAGGACAATGACCTCAGCCAGTCGCCCCCGGGCAGACTGGCGCCAGGTAAAGCACTCTCCGGCGGCAGCCTGTTGATGAGTTTCGGCAAAGCGTCGGCGGATAGTGTTATCCAGCTGGTCGCTTTTACGAAACCAGTCCCGTGGCGCCAGTTCTTCAAACCAGAATTCAAGAATGTGTTCGGCGTTGACCATAGACTTCCTTTCACTTGTTTCTTCAGGCTGATCTTTAAACGCTTTCCCTTAAAGTCGCC
>JBPEXS010000548.1:0-1709 GCA_052031325.1 Thalassolituus sp.
GAGCCGGCGGCTTTATTACATACTTTTTTGGCCGGGCATCCCATATTGATATCAATGATCTGAGCACCGGTTGTCACATTGAAGCGTGCCGCTTCAGCCATGACATCCGGGTCGCCACCAACGATCTGGACGGCAATCGGCTCAGGTTCACCGGTATGATCAAGGCGCTGACGGGATTTGCGGGTTTTGCGCAGGTCAGGATTGCCGGACACCATCTCTCCGACCACCAGGCCAGCGCCCAGCCGACGGCACAACCGACGGAAGGGAAGGTCAGTCACACCGGCCATGGGGGCCAGTACGACGGGGTTCGGGAGTTGATAGGGGCCAATGGCAGGCATGTCGTCTACAGCGAGTTGATCAAAAAATGCACGGTACAAAAAGTGCGCGTATGATACTCACATGCGCCCTTCGAATAAAGGGCAAATCCTGCCGTGAGGGCAGACTCTGACAAGAGATTCAGAGATTGGCGTGAACCGTGAGTGAACGACTGACAGCAGCGGGCCCTGGGTTGTCCACCACCATATCAATGTGGACCGGCACTCCGGCTGGCATCAGGTCGCTGGAATGCACTTCGCCGCCCAGATATTCCGCCGGTGTAAAGCGGTGGCGGGCGATGAGCTTTCCTTCCAGAGAACTGAATTCCACTTCCAAATCCGGGTAGACCTGAGCCTCGTTGCCGGTGTTGGTGATCAGGGTGTCAACGACCATGTACACCGGATTTTCCGGATCGATGGTAAAGAAGGTGTTGCTGGTCTTGATCAGACGTATGTCCTGTATGCCGGGGAGTTCACAACCCAACAGACTGCAGGCGCTGGCATAAAGAGGTCTGAGTGTCGGCTGACGCGCTGAGGTTTCCAGAGTAAACCACCCAAGCTGAGCAATGGCTGTGAGACTGAGCAGTAGTGCAAACAGGAACAGAGGCACGGTGCGGGTTGGCTGTTTCTGGTAGCGAGGATCGGTCAGCAGGTTGCGGTCAATCTGTACCACCGGCATATCGCGCAGCAGCTCTGAATGAGACGGGGTCAGCGGGCGAGGAACGCCTTCTTCATCCGGTGCTGAAAGCTCTATCGCTTCCATATCCTGCTGATGCTCTGACAGCACTTCATCCAGTTCAAGTTCGGAGATCCCGGGTGAAGTCTTGTCAGCCTTATGGTTATCGTCTGCCGGAATCGGCGTTCTGGTCTCTTCCGGGCCTAGTTCAGAAGCGGGTTCTGACGTCAGTTCATCAGTCCGATCATAAGTCGGTTCATCAGTTAATCCGGAAACGCTCTGTTCCTGCTTGATAGCCGAGCGGTGCTTGCCGGGGTTTTCCAGCTCATCAAACAGCTCGGTGTTAATGTCGAGGTAGTCGTCATCCAGCAGAGAATCTGAAGTACTTTTCTGCGAGGTGAACAGGCTGTCGTCATCGTCATCACTGCTGCCATCTGTCGCGGTAACCATGGCTGCAAAGTCCGGCTCAGAGTCATCCACGGATTCTTCTTCCGTGGAGGAGACGGCGAGGAAATCGAGCTCACGGTGTTCCTGATCTTCTGCAGAGAGCTTCAGGTCCGGATCTGAAACGCCATCCGTATCCTTATCCGGCTGCAGAAGTTGTTCTGCGCTGTCGCTGTCTTCTGTCGGTTCGGGCCTGGAAGTCTCAGGCAGGACGGTTGATTCCTGATCCTTTTCGTCGAGCTTGCTCGTGTCTGGCTCACTGATGTCCGGTTCTG
>JBPEXS010000549.1:0-2442 GCA_052031325.1 Thalassolituus sp.
TCCGTACCACGGTGTGCGCGTATGGTATTCAGCACGGGATGGCGGCGGTTGAGATTAAAGCGCGAGCTGATGCGGGCGAAATCAATCGGGTTACGCAGGAAGGCTTTGCGCATGCTGGAACCTTCCGGGGTGTAATAGCCGTCGTTGCCGGATGGATCTTCGTAACGCAGGGCCGTGAGCTCCCGGCCACGATTGTTAAAACGGGCAATCAGGATGTTGCCGTAGCCGATCTTTTCACCTTCCAGCTGCACCTCTTCATAGATCAGGCTGAAGGTGTCACCTTTACGCAGATCAAGCGCAAAGTCGATGTCCCAGCCATACAGGGTGATCATCTGATACAGAATCTGTGTCGGAATGCCGGCCTGGGCCCCATCATAAAGCAGAGATGAATTGATGGTGGCGCTGGCAAAGCGCGGTACATAGTCGGCCACGCGTTCTGACAGCTCGTAAGAGAAGGTGCCGTCCTCAGAGCGAGAGATAATGTGGTTCGCCAGAGGCGAAATCTCCAGCTCCATTGTCACAATGTGATTGTCCGCCGTGCGGGTCCAGCGGATTTTCTGGCCGGGCTTGACCGTAATGGCTTCACGAGGAACCGCTGCAGCGATGTTGATAACGTCTACCGCACTCAGATTTTCGCGGCTGAACAGGCTGGAGAGACTGTCACCAGACTGGACGGTAGCTTCTTCCCAGTCGGGTTCGGGCAACTCAGGCAGAGACTCGCTGATTTCAGGGAGTTCAATGACATAACTCTGCTGACGGGTGCCGCTGTCAGTAGGCCAGAGCGAAGCGAGGACAAGAAGCAGGAAGATGATGCCTGCTCCGACGAGATGTTTAACCGGGAAATACTGTATCTGGCCAGCCAGAGCCATACTTCTTTACTTACCTATTGTTCTGTTGCCACAAGTCTATACAACTACGGGCGATTTTGCCCGGTAAACTTGATTTTGCCTTCTGATCAGGTATTTTCAGCAGCCATTTTTATCAAACTGACGCAGAACGCCCATGACCGCTGCCTTAATAGCCGACCTTAAAGCCCGCGGCCTGATTAACCAGGTCACCGCAGACGACGAATTCATCGAGCATCTTGAAGGTGGCTCGCGCACCCTGTACTGCGGTTTTGATCCGACGGCCGACAGTCTGCACCTTGGTCACCTGGTTCCGCTGTTGGTTCTGACCCGTTTCCAGCAAGCCGGTCATAAACCCATTGCCCTGGTGGGCGGAGCCACGGGTCTGATCGGCGACCCGAGTTTCAAAGCCGCTGAGCGTCAGCTGAATACCCCGGACATTGTTGCTGGCTGGGCCGATAAAATCCGTAGCCAGGTCAGCCAGTTCATCAAATTCGAAGGTGTTGATAATCCGGCCATCGTGGTGAATAACCTCGACTGGGCTGGCCAGATGAATGTACTCGACTTCCTGCGGGATGTTGGTAAGCACTTCTCTGTCAATGCCATGATCAATAAAGAGTCGGTGCAGCAGCGCCTGAATCGCGAAGGTGCCGGTATCTCCTTTACTGAATTCTCATACGCTCTGCTGCAGGGGATGGACTTTGCTGAGCTCAGTCGCCTTTATGACTGCACGCTGCAGGTCGGTGGTTCCGATCAGTGGGGCAATATCGTCGGTGGTATCGAACTGGCGCGTCGCCAGAATGGCGCACAGACCTACGGCCTGACCGTTCCTCTGGTGACTAAAGCAGACGGTACTAAATTCGGTAAAACCGAATCCGGAGCAGTCTGGCTGGATCCTGCCAAAACCTCACCTTATGCCTTCTATCAGTTCTGGATGAACACGGCGGACGCAGATGCCTACAAGTTCCTGCGTTACTTCACTTTCCTGCCGGTTGAGAAAATTGCTGAAATAGAAGCTCATGACGCCACGATTCAGGGGCGTAAAACGGCACAGCCGATCCTGGCAGACGAAGTAACCCGACTGGTTCATGGTGAAGACGCACTGCAGTCTGCCAAACGTATTACCGAAGCACTGTTCTCTGGTGACGTTGCCAACCTGTCTGAACAGGAGCTGGAGCAGATTAAGCAGGATGGTCTGCCATCCAGTGATCTGGATACTTCCGGTCTGGCGGAGAAGCCACTCACCAGTCTGTTGTCAGAAGCGGGCCTCGGTCAGGGTAAACAGATCAAGGATGCACTGGGTCGTAAGGCCGTGATCGTCAATGGCGCCGAGCTGGGTATGGATGATCTGATGAAAGGTGCTGAAATCTTCACGGCAGAAAAGGCGCTCTACGGGCGCTTCTTCCTCGTACGTATGGGCAAAAAGAAGTACCACCTGTTCGAGCTGTAAAAATAATTTCAGAAAGCTGTTGACGGCGTCAGGCGGATCTCTATAATGCGCACCTCCTGACGCGGCAAGCCACTCGCAAGAGCGGCAAAAAAGCTAAGGAAAACAAGAGGTTGACAGCGAAGAGTTACACTCTATAATGCGCGCCTC
>JBPEXS010000055.1:0-3020 GCA_052031325.1 Thalassolituus sp.
AGTGAATTTGCCCGAATCCGTAAGGGAGCAAAAAGTCCGGAAAGTCAGTCTGGCAAGCCGACCTGATCGGTTGTTCGCTCAATCTAGGAAGATTGTATTAGGCCAGCTGGCACAGGATAGGATGCCGGTGAATCATGGACATCAGAAGGGACCTCAACCCAATGATTATTCTCCCGGTTGAACGCCGGCTGGACTGGAAACACGCCCCGGTGGTGCTGATCAGTATCATCCTTCTGAATATTCTTATTTTCTTTCTGTATCAGGCCAACGATAGCCAGAAGTTGAATTCCGCACTGCAGGAATACTTAGCCGCTGACATGCTTGAACAGGAATGGCCCCTGTACAAAGACTATCTGCGCGAGCAGGGCGAAACTGAATTGCTGACTGACTTGGCTGAGCTTTATGTTGATCAGCATTATGACTGGCTGGCCAGTTACATCCTTCGGGACACCGGTTTTTATCAGTACCTGGAGGCCAATGGCCGCGACCTGTTTTATCAGAGTGTTTACGTCGAATGGAGTGCCCTGCGGCCTGTGATTCAGGCTCAGGTTGATGCCATGAGTTACCGTCAGTTCGGCGTGGTGCCTTCTGATCTGTCATTGGTTGATCTGATTATTTCGCAGTTTCTGCACGCTGATTTTATGCACCTGCTGGGTAATATGATGTTCCTGATGCTGTGTGGTTTTGTGGTTGAAGCCGCCATCGGACACATGCCATTTCTGGGCTTTTACCTGCTTGGCGGTGTGATCTCCGGGCTGGCACAGGCCGCGATGGATTTCACCTCGGACCAGCCCTGTATCGGAGCCTCCGGTGCGGTGTCGGCAGTGATGGCCATGTATCTGGTGCTGTATCGGTTGCAGAATATCCGCTTCTTTTACTGGTTTTATCTGGTGGTGGGCTACTTCCGTGCACCGGCGCTGGTGATTCTGCCGGTGTATGTGGGGATAGAGATTTTCAAACTCTGGAATGAACCGGATTCCAACGTAGCCTACATGGCCCACGTCGGCGGTTTTATCGCCGGGGGAGTGTCCATCGGTATTCTGGCGGCGTTTCGTCCGGGGGTGCTCAATACCGGGTATCTGGAATCGCCACAGGATGAAGACGAGCCATACCGACAGCAGCTTTCAGACATTTATAGCGCGTTGGAAAAATACCGCTTTGAACAGGCCTATCGCCTGATTCAGCAGGCCCTGAAAGACCACGGCGAAACTTTCGAACTGCTGCTGCTGCGTCATAATCTGCTCAAGTTGCGTGGTGGTGAGCCCTGGCAGAAAAGTCTGAATCTGATGCTGCGTCAGACCGGGTTAACCCGTGAAGATGTGCAGCGTCAGGAACGAGTCTGGAAAGAAACCCGCGAACAGCCGGAGCGGATTTACACTCAGGTGCTGCTGACGGCGGCGCAGAACTTTACCCGCCTGGAAAACCTTATGAGTGCCGAGGAGATCTTCCGTATTCTGCAGAAACGTCAGGAACCAGCGCATGAACTGAGTCGCCTGGCCAATCTGCTGGCCAGAGCTGCTCAGCGTCTCAGCCGCGCAGACTCTCAGGCCTATTACATCAGCCTGTCGCAGCAGCTTGATCAACAACATCAGCAGTCAGTGCAGGGGGCCATGGGATGAAATACTGTCGTTTCCACCCCACTGAGGCCGCCAGCTGGTATTGCCCGCGCTGTTGTAACGATACCTGTGACACCTGTGCTGATGAGTCGGTGAACATTGATAAACGCCACTGCTTTCAGTGTGGTGGTGTGCTCGAAAGTCTTGGCGCGGCTTATACCGCTGAACCCTTCTGGGAGCACCTGAAGGCCATTTTCCATTACCCATTCACCTGGCCAGTGATGACGCTGATCGTGGTGGTGTCGGTGATTGGTATGGTGCTGTCGTTTCTGCCCATTCTGGGAATGCTGGCGGCACTGATTTCTGCGGGCATTTTTATTAAATACAGCTTCCGCTGCCTGGAAGAAACGGCCATGGGCAATATGGCACCGCCGGATATCACAGATGCCTACAGCGGCGGCCTGATGATTATGGTGAAGATGATTTTTATGATGATTCTCACCGGGGTGGTGATTGGTGTTGCCGGGTACTATCTGGGCGAGGGGATTGCGGGCCTGCTGACGGGTCTGGTGATGCTGAGTATCCCAGCGTTTCTGATCAATTACGCCATTACTGACGAGCTGCTCAGCTCGGCCTCGCCGTTCAGTATATTGCGCATTATCACCGCGATTGGCCTGCCGTATGGCCTGCTTATCGGCCTGTTGATGCTGATGAGTTCTTCAGTAACGTTTCTGATGTACCTGATGATCAGTGACTGGCAGTGGCTGACCACTACTCTGATCTCTGTGGTGTCTAATTACTATCTGGTGGTGATGTTCCATCTGATGGGGTATGTGGTCTTTCAATACCAGAGACAACTGGGCTTTTCGGCGCGTGAGTCGTCTGGCATGGATGAGCCGCACCGCTCAGAAGTGGAACGCAGCCGGGCACAGATTTCTGTGCTGGTAAAAAGCGGTGAATACGAGAAAGCGCAGAGCGTGTACCGCCGTGTGATGGATCGTCACCGTTCGGATATGACCCTGCGGGATGAATTTTTTGAATTCCTGTGTATGACCGCGCGGCGGGATGAACTGCAGCGTTTTATGGATGATTATCTGGCGTTAAAAACTGAGAAAGGCTATCTGGATCAGCTGCGCCGGATTTACCGTCAGGTGCGTACCATATTGCCTAATTATGTTCCTTCGGATGGCGAGGTGCGTTACCAGCTGGCGAAACAGTTTTCTGAATTGGGTGAAAACGCCGTTACCGTGCATCTGATCAATGGCATGCACAAAGTGCATTCGGACCTGGGCTTACTGATCAGGTCGTATCGCCTGCTCGAACAGGCGCTGGAAGAGTTGGGGAAAGACGAACTGGCCGAAGCCTGTCGGAGTTTTCTGCAGAAACTGCAGTCCCGTGCCGGAGCGACGACAGTGGTTAATGAGGTCTCGACGAATCAGGATGAAGGGCTGGCTCTGGCGGACA
>JBPEXS010000550.1:0-3841 GCA_052031325.1 Thalassolituus sp.
CGGACATAGCCATCCACCACTTCGACTTCTGCGCCCAATGCTTCCATTCCGCGCAGGTGCAGATCGACCGGGCGGGTACCAATGGCACACCCACCGGGCAAAGAAACCTCGGCCTGACCAAAGCGCGCCAGCAGCGGCCCCAGTACCAGAATGGAGGCACGCATGGTGCGCACCAGCTCGTATGGTGCTGAGGTACTGGTCAGTTGGTCACAGTTGGTTTCAACCGACATATCTTCGTTGATGGCAACCTCAACGCCCATACAGCCAAGCAGTTCCAGCATGGTGGTGATGTCGTGCAGGTGCGGCAGGTTTCCGACCTGCATCGGGCCTTCGGCCAGCAGCGTTGCGGCCAGAATAGGCAGGGCGGAGTTCTTCGCACCTGAGATGCGGACTTCGCCGTCCAGGCGGCGGCCGCCTTCGATTCTGAGTTTTTCCATGATGTCTCTTAAGAACCGGCTTTTTCTGCCGGAGTCATGGTCTTGATGGAAACCGCGTGCAGGCTGCCATCGGTAATAACGGAATTCAGGATGCCGTACACGTACTGCTGGCGTTTGACCACATTCAGGCCTTCAAACACCTCACCAACACCGGTGATTTCTTTGACGTAATCGCCACCGACTGTCCATTCGACGTCAGGGGCTTCGGCCTCGAGGATGGCCAGGATTTCTGCAGGCGTCATAGTGCCGACTTGCTCCGGATTCTGAAAAGCGGCCAATGATAGCGGATTTGGGGGGCTGAGAACACCGATACAACCGCCCTCACCGGGGCTGAAGGGGGGATCAGGCCGAGGCGATGAGAGGGGTAAAAATATCATCCAGACCACAGATGGTGATCATGGCACCAAACTGAGCCGGAGGATGAGTGAGTTGCAGGGTTTTACCGCTGGCTTCGCACTGACGTAACCAGTCAAGCAACAGCGCCACAGCAGCACTGCTGAAGGTACCACTCTGAGCCGACAGATCCAGAGTCCAGCTGTTCTGGCTGGCACTGATCTGCTGACGGCCGGGCTCAATCAGGGCAGTCACATTGTGCAGTGTGATCTCACCCTGCAGTTGCGACTGACCGGGGGCCACTGAAATCAGCGCCGGGGCTGACGTTGCCATCAGTTACCCTCAGCCTTATTGAAGAGGAAGCGGCTGATCAGATCTTCCAGTACCACAGCAGACTGGGTATCGATGATCCAGTCACCGTCCTGCAGGTTATCAAGTTCACCGCCCACCTGCAGACCGATGTATTTTTCACCCAGCAGACCCGCCGTCAGGATCGCGGCGTTGGTGTCTGTGCTCAGGGCACTCATGGATTTATCGATCTCCATCACCACCACAGCCTCGTAGTATTTATCGTCCAGATAAATGTCGGTCACTTTACCGATGGTGACGCCGGCCATGGAGACTTTTGCGCGTTCGGTCAGGCCACCCAGATTCTGAAAGCGGGCCTTCAGGGTGTAAGTTTCACCGCTGGTATCCATCGACAGGCCGCTGACGCGGAAGGCCATCAGTACCAGCGCAATGATGCCCATCACCATAAAAGTACCGACACTCAGTTCAACATAACGCATGGCTTCAGATGCCTCCTAACATGACCGCAGTCAGAATAAAGTCGAGTCCCAGAACCGTAAGGGACGAAATCACCACAGTCTGAGTCGTGGCTTTACCGATGCCTTCTGACGTCGGTACACAATCGTAACCGCGGAACACCGCGATCCAGGTAACCACCAGACCAAACGCCGCCGCCTTGATCAGGCCTTTGACCACGTCTTCGTAAAAGGTTACCGCGTTCTGCATATTGCCCCAGTAGGCACCGTCGTACAGGCCGAGCAGGTCGACCGCAACAAACGCGCCGCCCCAGATACCCACGGTACTGAACAGCAGCGCCAGTACCGGCACACTGATGATGCCCGCCCACAGTCTGGGGGTAATCACGCGTTTGAGCGGGTCAACCCCCATCATTTCCATGGCGGACAACTGTTCGGTGGCTTTCATCAGGCCGATCTCGGCCGTCAGTGCTGAACCTGCTCGCCCGGCAAACAGCAGTGCCGCCATCACGGGCCCGAGTTCACGCAGCAGGGTCAGCGACACCATAGTACCCAGGGCCGAGACCGAGCCGAATTTGATCAGAATGTTGTAACCCTGCAGGGCCAGCACCATACCGACAAAGAAACCGGCAACAACAATAATGGAAAGCGAACGCACGCCGACCGAGTGAATCTGTCTGATCAGGTCGAGAAAACCCGCACTGCCCGGCCCACCCCACAACAGGGACTGGCGAAAGAGAATGCCAGCACGGCCAACGGCTTCAATGGCTTCGACGCCACTGCGCCCGAATTTCTGCAGACGATTAAGCATGATCATCTCCGGACATCAGCTCTGCGCGGTAATCCGCAGCCGGAAAGTGGAAAGGTACCGGACCATCCGGGTCACCGTTCAGGAACTGACGCACTTCATCGTTACCTTCGTGTTTCAGTTCGTCCGGCGTGCCGAAACCAATGACTTTGCCACCGGACAGAATGCAGAGGTAATCGGCGATGGAGCAGGATTCTTCAACATCGTGCGACACCAGCAGACTGGTCAGCCCCAGCGTCTGATTCAGGCCACGGATCAGGCGGATGATCATGCCCATGGAAATCGGGTCGAGACCCGTGAAGGGTTCGTCGTACATCACCAGTTCCGGGTCCATGGCGATGGTACGCGCCAGAGCAACACGACGGATCATACCGCCAGACAATTCGGCGGGCATCAGATTGCGGGCGCCGCGCAGGCCAACGGCTTCGAGTTTCATCAACACCAGATCGCGAATCATGGATTCCGGCAGGTCGGTATGCACACGCAGAGGAAAGGCGACGTTTTCAAAAACACTGAGATCCGTAAACAAACCGCTGGTCTGGAACAGCATACCCATCTTGTCTTTGCGCAGATCAAACAGCTCACTGCGTGACATACGGCCGACATCCGCACCATCAACGGCAATCACGCCCTGCTCGGCTTTCAGCTGACCGCCAATCAGACGCAGCATGGTGGTTTTGCCGGTGCCACTAGGGCCCATAATGGCGGTGACTTTACCGCGCGGAAAGGCGACATTGAGCCCGTCGTAAATCCTGCGGCTGCCGCGACTGAAAACGACGTCACTGAGCGCTACGTGGGTACTGCTGCCGGACATGAAAAAACTCTGTATGAGGTAAACGGGATCACTGAGACTGCAGAATAGCCCAATGCGTTCACCTGTCCAACCGGATTATCCATTCAGTTATGACAGCCGTAACGGTACACAGAGTTCTAATTGCGTGCAGGAATACCTCCGGTACAATGGCGCTTTTTCCGGCTGGACTTCCCGGCACAGCCGCAGCATCCGACAACGACCTGCTGCCTGCCCGAGTTCAGCCCCTTCTGCCTGCGGAGCTTTGCTGTATGTACGTCGAAATCGGTGCTGTCCTCATCGGACTGGTGTTACTGGTCTGGAGTGCCGATCAGTTCGTTGTGGGTGCTGCAGCCACCGCCCGTCATCTGGGCATGTCCCCCATGCTTATCGGCCTGACCATTGTTTCCATTGGTACGTCAGCACCTGAAATGTTCGTCTCGGCCATGGCCGCGCTCGATAATGCAGGTAATCTGGCCATCGGCAACGCGTTGGGCTCGAACATCACCAATATAGGTCTGGTACTGGGCATAACCGCCCTGATCGCCCCACTGCCGATTCAGAAGAATATGATGCGCAAAGAGCTGCCGTTGCTGCTGGTTGCGAGTGTCATCGGCGGGATTGTGCTGCTGGATCTGAGTCTGAACATCATGGACTCGGTGATTCTGCTGATCGCCTTTCTGATCTGCATGTTTATTCTGTTCCGCTT
>JBPEXS010000551.1:0-2430 GCA_052031325.1 Thalassolituus sp.
CTGACCGGAATGGCCACGCCGAGGCCGACAGCCGTGGTCAGTAAGGCCTGCCAGATACCACCGGAAAGCGCAGAAGGGTCAACCTGGGCGCCAGCGGCTTCCATGGCCCGGAAGGCTTCAATCATGCCGAGCACGGTACCGAACAGACCAAGCAGCGGAGCCACTGTTGCAATGACTTCCAGCGCGCGCAGACCTGTGCCCAACTGCTGCACCTGGTTACGCACCAGCCGGTAAACTTCGCTACGCATCTGCTCTGCGGTTAACTGAGGGCTTTGCAAGGTTTCACAGGTTTTGCGTATCACCTGCAGACGAGGAGCGTGTGTCCCCGCCAGAGACTGCAGATCTGGCGTGCTGTGGCGTAGTTGAACCATCAGGGTATCCGCATCCGGGCTGCGCTCTCTTTGTATGGCCATGAGTATCAGGCGGTAAAAGATCACGGCACTGGCGATCAGTGACAGCAATAAGAGGAGGGCAACGACCGGGCCACCGATCTGGTTTATTAAGTTTTGCATTTGTAAATCATTCGCATTGGCATATTTTGCGAAGACCAATCTAAATGATAATGTTTATCAATGATGTTAATTGATAAAAGTCATCTGTAGCTCAGTCAGCTATCAGCTGAAGTCACTGGGGAATGGAGGGGTGTTGGAGTCATCGGCCGGAAGGTGATTCCGGCCGGGTGGCACTAGCGGGTCATTCAATCTCAAGAACTTTGTGGGTCTGAATGCTCAGCTTCCATTGCGGATGTTGCAGACAGTAATCCAGCGTTTTACGGGTATTGATCGCTGACAGGCTCTGCCTGGCGCCACTGAGTTTGTCACTGGCGATGATCACCGGCTCAAAATCAGCCATGGGTTGCAGGTAGTAATGACGGGCGCTGAACTGAGTGAAGCGGTCAGGCATGGCGAGGGGTTGGGGGTACACCAGCTTCAGTTCATCGCAACGCTCAAGAACCACAGCGGCGTCTGCTTTTGGGCTCAGACAGATCCAGTCGATGCCCTCTGGCAGGGGCAGGGTACCGTTGGTTTCAACCGCAATTTCAAAGCCGGACTGGTGAAGGGCATCCACCAATGCGTCATCCAGCTGCAGTGCTGGCTCACCACCGGTGCAGACAACATAGGGTTTACCCTGAGTGAGATCCGGCCATTGCGCCGCAATCAGATCAACCAGCTCTTTAACGGAATATTGGCCACCCAGATGGCCATCCGTACCGATAAAATCCGTATCACAGAACTGGCAGACTGCAGATGCACGGCCATCTTCACGGCCATTCCAGAGATTGCACTTGCTGAAGCGGCAGAACACCGCCGGACGTCCAGCCTGAGCACCTTCACCCTGCAGGGTGTAAAAGATTTCTTTAACGCGGTACGACTCAGCCATTAAGCAGTCTCATACTCAAGCGGGTCGACAGCGCCGTTTTTCTCAAAGGCTTCAAGACGTTCCACACAGGAGCCGCATTTGCCACAGGCTTTTTCACGACCGTTATAACAGGTCCAGGTCTTCCCGTAGTCGAGGCCCATCTTCAGGCCATCAGCCAGAATCTCAATCTTATCGCCGTTCAGGTAAGGCGTGACGATATCCACCGGCTCATAGTTGGCGAGCTTGGCAACGCGGTTCATGGCGTGGACAAAATCCGGGCGGCAGTCAGGGTAAATCGCGTGATCACCTGAGTGAGCGCCGTAGAAAACTTTGTTAGAGCCGATGTCCACTGCATAGCCAATCGCCAGTGACAGAAGAATCATGTTGCGATTAGGCACCACGGTCGACTTCATGTTGGCGGCTTCGTAATGACCTTCGGGTATCGCTTTATCTGAGGTCAGCGACGAACTCTGCAGCAACTGGTTGATGGCTGTGATGTCGATAATACGGTGTGAAATCCCCAATTCCTGACAGACAGACTCCGCGTAGCGGATTTCTTTCTTATGCTTCTGACCATAATCAAAGGTCAGCGCATACACATCATGGCCTTCACTCAGCGCACGGTTAAGGATGGTGAATGAATCCATACCACCGGAATAGATCACCACAGCTTTATCTGTCATCAGGACTCCTGAACATTCTTTATACAGCTTTCAGGCGGGCAGTATACGCCCTGTTACACCCGAGTGAAAAATAATGGTTGACGTGAAAAAAGTTATTCCTATAATGCGCCGCCACTGGTCAGGGAAAAGGCGTCAGACGAATCAAAATGTTTGATTTAACTGAAAAAAATGCTTGACCGGCTCTGAGGAATGCGTAGAATGCGCACCTCACTTCAGGCAGCCACTAACGGCAACTGAAGATGCTCTTTAACAATTAGTTCAGACAATTTCGTGTGGGTGCTTACCAGAAAGGATGTGGAGACACTATTTTCAGGTAAGAACTCGTCGATAATTCATTACGTGAAGTACGACAGTTTTAATACTTGAGCAAGATTAGATTGGATAATTC
>JBPEXS010000552.1:0-1272 GCA_052031325.1 Thalassolituus sp.
CGGTTGGTGGTGGTAAATCCTCTCTGGCGGAGCGCCTGAAACAACTGATTCAGAGCATTCCTTTCTATGCCATTAAAGGCTCACCGGTTTTTGAATCGCCACTGGGCCTGTTTGACCCCGACGAAGATGCCGCCATTCTCGAAGAAGACTACGGCATACCACGCCGCTATCTCGGACGCATCATGTCCCCGTGGGCGGTCAAGCGCCTGCATGAATACGGCGGGGATATCAGCAAGTTCGAAGTGGTGAAACTTTACCCATCGATACTCGATCAGATAGGTGTAGCGAAAACCGAACCTGGCGATGAAAACAACCAGGATATTTCCGCCCTCGTCGGTAAAGTCGATATCCGCAAACTCGAAGACTTTTCTCAGGACGACCCGGATGCCTACTCCTATTCCGGCGCTCTCTGTCGCGCCAACCAGGGGCTGATGGAATTCGTCGAGATGTTCAAAGCCCCCATCAAGGTGTTGCATCCACTGCTTACCGCCACCCAGGAAGGCAATTACAACGGCACTGAAGGCACAGGAGCCCTGCCGTTTGGTGGTGTTATTCTGGCGCACTCCAACGAATCCGAGTGGCAGGCTTTCCGTAACAACAAAAACAATGAGGCGTTCCTTGACCGGGTATACATTGTCAAGGTGCCTTATTGTCTGCGCGTCAGTGAAGAAGTCAGCATTTATGAAAAACTGCTGCAGAGCAGCTCTCTGTCGACCGCCCACTGCGCTCCGGACACCCTGAATATGCTGGCAAAATTCACCGTGCTTTCGCGCCTGAAAGTGCCTGAAAATTCCAGCGTCTATTCAAAAATGCGGGTCTACAATGGTGAAAACCTGAAGGACACTGATCCGAAAGCCAAATCAATTCAGGAATACCGCGACACCGCCGGTGTTGACGAAGGTATGAACGGTATCTCCACCCGCTTTGCCTTCAAGATTCTGTCTAAGGTCTTTAACTTTGATGCAACTGAAGTGGCAGCCAACCCGGTACACCTGATGTACGTTCTTGAGCAGGCGATTGAGCAGGAGCAGTTTCCGGAAGAAACCGCGAACCGCTACCTCAATTACCTGAAAGAATATCTGGCGACTGAATACGTGGAATTTATCGGCAAGGAAATTCAGACGGCTTATCTGGAATCCTATGCCGAATACGGCCAGAACATCTTTGACCGTTACGTCACCTACGCTGACTTCTGGATTCAGGATCAGGAATACCGTGACCCGGAAACCGGCGAGATGCTTGACCGTGCTTCCATTAATGGCGAACTGGAGA
>JBPEXS010000553.1:0-1599 GCA_052031325.1 Thalassolituus sp.
CCTATGTACTTCTTAGGCTCTTTGCTGATGAAGGCGTACCACTTGATCTCGTGCCACAGCTCATCCCAGAACTGTTTGGTGTGCACCTTTGGCACAAAGAGCTCACGCGAATGTGAATTACCGACAAAGGCCCAGTAGATACGGCCGATAAAACCAATGGTGAACACATACGCTGCGGCAAAATGGATAAAGCGGATATAGCCCATCACAAACCAGTCACTGGCTTCACCAGGAAAGGCGGGCAGTGGGTGTGCGATCAGGTAGCCGGTGATGGCCAGCAGGGTAATCGAGAGTGCATTTATCCAGTGCCAGAGGCGCACGGGCGCCTCGTACACATAGACCGCAGTCTGTTTTACGGTTTTAGTATCTTCCATGCTGGACCTCTTCTCAGTGAGTGTGGTTGCTGGAACCGTTACTGTTCATTTTGCGGGCATCGAGGCGGCGACGATACCAGGCATAGCCTGCACCTGTGATGACCAGCAGAATGAGCGGAGCAGCCCAGTGATCCGGGTTGGCACTGAGGTGCGCCAACAGACTGGTCAGACCATTTTCGTGGTGGCCTTCGTGCGCTGCTGCCGTCTGTGCAAACAGGGCTGAAAAAAGTGTCGCTGACAGGGTGGTTGTGATTATTTTTTTCATAGTATTCTCCGGACGTTCGCTCAGCGGACTTTGACGTTGGCCAGTTCCTGACCGTCTTCGCTCATTACATGGGTTGAGCAGGCCAGACATGGGTCAAAGCTGTGCAGGGTGCGCAGGATTTCAACCGGCTCTTCTTTGCGCTCAACTTTGGTGTTCATCAGTGCCGCTTCAAAGGCACCGATACCGCCCTGGCTGTCACGTGGCGAGCCGTTCCAGGTGGTCGGTACGATGCACTGATAGTTCTCGATCTTGGTGTCTTTGATCTTGATCCAGTGACCCAGTGCGCCACGCGGTGCTTCGGCAAAGCCAACGCCTTTGACTTCTTTCGGCCAGGTCGATGGGTCCCAACGTTCCGTATTGGCGGTTGAGATATCGCCCGCTTTGATGTTGCCCATCAGTTTATCCATGAAGTAGCGCATCTGGTCGGCACACCATTCGGCTTCCAGTGCCCGCGCAGCGGTACGGCCTAAGGTTGAGAACAGGCCTTCCAACGGGATATCCAGCGTCTTCAGGGTGAAGTTCACCTGCTCGGTGATGGCTTCGTGCCCCTGAGCGTAACCAACGATATAACGTGCCAGCGGGCCCACTTCCATGGCGTGGCCTTTCCAACGTGGCGCTTTGATCCAGGAGTATTTGGCGGTTTCGTCGATCTCTTTGATGTGGGTGCGAGAACCGACGGTGTTTGGCCCCAGTTCGTACTTAGGCTCAGTAATACCGTCCCAAGGGTGCAGACCTTTGGCTTCATCCGGGTACTCGTACCAGGAGTGCGGTACGAATTCCTGAATTTCGTTCGGGTCGCGCAGATCCACCGGATGCACTTCGTTCAGCTTGCCGTTAATAATGGCGCCGACTGGCATCATCAGGTTGCCCGGAGAATAATCGTTGGCTTTATCCGGAATATCACCGTACGCCAGCACGTTCATGCTGGAGATGCCGCCGCCGTACATCCAGTCTTTGTAG
>JBPEXS010000554.1:0-1206 GCA_052031325.1 Thalassolituus sp.
CTGAAGGAACAGGCCGCCTATTCCGGATCTGCGATCTGAATCGCTTCCAACTCTGCGGCCCGGGCCTGACTCTGAGCGATGGCTTCGTCCATCTGCTCACCATAGATCTCAAGCCAGGTGCGCGATCCGGGCAACATCCGCGACAGCTCTGTCATGCCCTGTTTTAACGCCGTCAGGTGCAGTTGATAACTCTCTTCCTGCTTCAGAAGTACCTGCTGAAACACGGCCGGATCACTGATCTCCAGCGATTTACGGTAAATATCAAACGAGGCTTCATAGACCTGGATTTTCGATTCCAGCTCTTCGACCCTGACCTGCAGCGCTTCAAGATCCGGTTGCAGTGCAGGCTCAGGCGCAGGCTCTCTTTCCAGAAGAACAATGATGCCTACCGTCAGCAAAGCCGCCGCAACCATCACCGCCAATGCGATCAGAGCCGTCAGCACCATCTGCTTCGTCGGTTTAAAGCCTTTCAGCGACGACAATAAGGAACGTTTCTTACCAATCGAAACGTCGCTGATAACGTCTACATCCTTATCTTTTTTTCTGGCCATAGCGAGACCTCCTACCCTCAGGATAGCAGCTGTGGTGCGGGTTGAGAGGGGGTGGGCGCGACTGGCTCAGACTGACAAACGGTAAATAACAGGCACAAAAAAACCCGCACAAGGCGGGCTTTTTTTCAGCGACTCTGCGTCGGTAAGAATTACTTCTTGCCGAAACCAGAGAAACGCTTCTGGAAACGGTCGATACGACCACCAGTGTCTACAACTTTCTGCTTACCAGTGTAGAACGGGTGGCAGGCAGAGCACACGTCCAGGTAGATAGAGCCTGGCTTGGTGGACTTGGTTTTGATCACGTTACCGCAGGAGCAAGTTGCTTCCAGTACGGAATATTCAGGATGAATACCGGCTTTCATAAATCACCTCTAACTTCACGCCGCCACCCGGATGCCTTCAGCTGACCGGAACCGCGCTACTGGTTGTTTAATATCGAAGGTCGCGCATAATACCAGAGCCTTCCATTTCAGCAAGCTTTTTCATGTCCTTTTTTGTTGTCGACATCGCTCTGCCCGTGCCTTTGAGGCGCACCTTCGACTATCTGCCGGTTCCCGATGAACAACCCAGCGATTATCAGCCCGGCCAACGGGTCAGAGTCGACTTTGGTCGTCAGCTGTTAACCGGCGTCGTACTGGGCACCCGGACCGAGAGC
>JBPEXS010000555.1:0-1280 GCA_052031325.1 Thalassolituus sp.
TTCCGGATTACGATAAGGGTAGCGTCATGGTGTTCTGGGAGAATCACGAAAACCTATGCACTAAGGTGATCATCCCGGTGAATACGGATGCGGTGCCTTTTCTTGATATCGATAAAGCGGAGATGGGCGATGGTATCGTGTCCATCTTCCCCTCCGCTGAGTGCTGATTTTCAATCCGGCGAAGGCTTTCTCTGCGGATAAAAGTATGGAATGTAAGTAGTTACTTACTTCTTGGCTCTGGCTTTTCCGTATCTTCTTCTGTGGCGGCCCGTGCCTTCAGCACCTCCATCAGGTTCAGCTCAATCCAGTCGGCCAGATCAGCAACCTTCTCAGCGACTTCTTCCCCCAGAGGCGTCAGGCTGTATTCGACGAAGGGAGGCACCACCGGGTGAGAGACCCGCAGAATAAACCCATCATGGGTCAGGGCCTGCAGAGTCTGTGAGAGCATTTTTTCGCTCACACCGGAAATCCTCCGCCGCAGCTCACTGAAACGGTGGGTTCCACCGCGCAGCGCAATCAGAATCAATACCCCCCAACGGCTGGAAACGTGAGCAAGCACTTCTCTTGAAGGGCAGGGTGCAGCGAAGAGGTCGCCTTTTTCAAAGCGCTCTGATAACCCTATCGCCTGGGGTGAACCTCTGTCCGGGATCATCATACTTACCTTTTTGTATGTACTTACTTTGAGTAAGTATAAGTATTAGGCTGATCACATCGTGACGTCAACCAGAGGAGATGACGATGATTGCTGTAACAGGTGCGACCGGTCAGCTGGGTCGCTTAGTGATTGAAGAACTGCTGAAAACCACACCCGCAGAGACATTGGTTGCGTTGGCGCGGGACCCTGCTAAAGCGGATGACCTGACTGCGCAGGGCGTCCAGGTCCGTCAGGCCGATTACAACCTGCCAGAAACACTGGCTATGGCACTTGAAGGTATCGACAAGCTGCTGCTGATCTCATCCAGCGAAGTCGGGCAGCGTGCCGTACAACACCGCAATGTGATCGATGCAGCAAAAGCTGCAGGTGTTGGGCTGATTGCCTACACCAGCATACTCAACGCCGATACGTCACCGCTTGGGCTAGCCGGTGAACACGTGGCCACAGAGGTCATGCTGGCTGACAGCGGCGTGCCCTATGTCGTGTTGCGCAACGGTTGGTACACCGAAAATTATATGGCCAGTGTACCTGTGGCATTGCAGGCCGGTGCGGTGTTTGGGTGTGCTGGTGAGGGGCGTATCGCTTCAGCAGCGCGGGCCGATTACGCCGTTGCAGCGGCCAGGGT